>CAZAVR010000046.1:13299-14808 GCA_964488435.1 uncultured Cytophagales bacterium
CAAGGACGAGTTGGTGGACCAGGTATTACAAACCCTGGACGCATCCAAAGCTCCGGAAGAATCATTGTCACGGTACAAAAACCGGAACCTGGAAGCTCTGGCTACTTTTCAGCAACGAAAGACAGCCGGAATGAACCTCAGTGCGCGGGTATGGAGCCTGACCACGCAGTTTAAAAGCGAACTGGAAATGGCGCTGGATATCGGGCTGCTCGAAGGCCGCACAGCGGATCAGCTCAACCGGGAGGTGCGCCAGTACCTCAATGAGCCCGATAAGCTATTCCGGAGGGTCCGAGACAAACGCGGGGCCCTGAGGCTTTCTAAAGCGGCTAAAAACTACCACCCGGGCCAGGGTGTATACAGGAGTGCCTATAAGAACGCAATGAGACTTACACGCACAGAGATCAACATGGCCTATCGGCACGCGGATTACCTGCGTTGGCTTGAAATTGACTTCGTCGTGGGCTTTGAGGTCCGCAGATCCAACAACGTTGTTGAATGCCCACTTTGCGATGCCTTTGTTGGCCGGTACCCGAAAAACTACAAATTCATCGGAAATCATCCGCATTGCCGTTGCGTGTGTGTTCCGATAATGGCCACGCGGGAGGAAATAGAGACTTGGTATGAGAGTGGCGCCGATGGTCCGATAAAAAGCGTTAACGAGGTAACGGGTATGCCGCAGGACTGGAAAGACTGGATCCGGGAGAATACCAAACGGGTCAGCTTGCTAAAGAATAAACCCTATTTTGTCCTGGACAACTTCAAGGGCGGCGATATCACCAAAGGATTAAGATTTCACGCTTACTAAATCGTACACATACTATGCCGATACGGCCTAAATTCAAAATGGCTGACGTTGAAAAATATGTCGCTGATAAACTCGCCAGGATTGAACGGGAAGCTATTGGCCGGCTCCGTGAGCTTGGCCTGTCCTGCATAACAATGGCCAGGGGGAACGACCAAAACAATCCATCAGCTTTTCCAATCACCTACAGCGACAGTCCAAATCCGCAGCCGCTCAAACAGCGGAAGATTACCGAACGTGATCTTGGCCGGAACCCGGCAGTAAAGCCTCCTCCTTACGGCGATTTTCTGGATTATACGGGAAACCTGCGGAGCTCGATTTCGTTTTTCATTATCAAAGACGGAAAAATTATCGAGGAGAACCTGGGGGCTGAAGGCACAGAGACCGCTTACCGTATTGCCAGGGAACGAGCGGCCGAAATGGGCAGAGGTCTCGGGCTGGTCGTTGTGGCCGGGCAATCTTACGCGATACACGTCGAATCGAAAGGGTATGACGTGCTTTCCTCTGCCGAGCTGTACGCCAAGCTGGAAGCTTCTAAAATCAAGGATCAGATAAAAAAAAACGTTTACGGTCTTAGAAGAATTCATTTTAAAAACATACTATCATGAGGAATACAGAAGGGGCGATAGATTTTGACGCTTACATCCAAACGGAAGCCTTCAAGAAGGACGTCGAGTTTATCAAAGCCCAAATCCACGGCGTAAACG
>CAZAVR010000047.1:0-5422 GCA_964488435.1 uncultured Cytophagales bacterium
ATTTGTCTGTTTATGAATATATCACTAATATTGAAGTATTAATCAAGAATATCCGGTTAGGTTTTCTATGGAGAAGAAGAAGAAGATATGTAGTTATCCCAATGCTATGATCGTGGTAAGCCTTACTGCTGCTCTATTCCTGATAGGGTTCTGCGGGTTACTGGTGGTCCAATCGAAAAAACTGGTTTCCAATATCCGGGAAAATATAGAAGTAAGGGTATTCCTGCAAAAGAACATCACCGAAAGCGGCCGAGATTCATTGCTGACGAATATCCGTCTTATGCCTTTCATAGCGCCCTCGGCAGAAGGAGCGCCAAGTATCAACTTTATTTCTAAGGAACAGGCCGCGCAGGAGTTTATAGAGGGGACCAAAGAAGACTTTACAAAAATGCTGGGTGAAAATCCGCTTCATGACGCATTTTCAATCAAGATCAGCCAGAATTATTTCGAAGAAGCCAAGCTTAAAATCGTAAAAACAGATCTGGAAAAGCTTTCCGGTATACATGAAGTGGTGTACCAGGAAAACCTGGCCGACGACATCAATCGCAATATTAAGAAAATATACAGCATCATCGCCGGCTTTGCCCTGGTCATGCTTGTGATCATTGTTTTGCTCATTAACAATACGATCAAGCTAGCGATATACTCGCAAAGATTTTTGATCAGAAGTATGCAATTGGTAGGCGCCACCGACGCCTTTATCCAAAAGCCCTTCATCTCTCATGGTGCGTGGCAGGGACTTACAGGAGGGATCGTGGCCTCCGTACTTCTCGTTATTCTGCAACAGGTTGCTGTGAGGAACATGGAAGGCCTTAGTGCTTTGCAGGAGTACGATAAGTTCGTTTTTCTGCTGGCAGGCTTACTCGTATTGGGGGTATTGATAGGTATTGTATGCACCTATCAGTCACTTTCTCGATACCTGAGGATCGCTCTTGATGATCTTTATTAATCGGACGCCTTACAAGAAAATAACTAATGACTGTTACTAAAATGGCTTCAAACAAAAACGCTTTTCCTTTTTCAGGAACCAATTACAAACTGCTTCTGGCCGGATTGTTTATCATTCTCGCCGGCTTCTTTATTATGACCCTCGATAAAGAGGAATTTGGTTTCGGATTTCTCGGGCTGACGCTCGGTCCGCTGATTGTACTGGCGGGGTTCGTGGTGGAAATCTGGGCAATACTAAAAAAAGGAGATACTAAATGACAGCTTGGCAGGCTATTATACTGGCTATCATTGAGGGAATTACAGAATTTTTACCTGTTTCTTCTACCGGGCACATGATTATTGCCTCGTCCTTTATGGGGATTAGTCATCTGGAGTTCACCAAAATGTTTACGGTCAATATCCAGTTCGGAGCGATTCTTTCGGTTTTGGTCCTTTACTGGCGACGGTTCTTTCTGAACATTAACTTTAATTTCTACCTAAAGCTATTTGTGGCGGTGATCCCGGCCCTGGTGTTCGGTTTCCTTCTCAACGACTTCATAGATTCCCTTCTTGAGAATGTGATGGTGGTAGCCATTATGCTGCTTGCCGGAGGAATTGTACTTTTGTTTATAGACAAAATTGCCAACGGGTCTGTGACAGAGAAAGAGATCACCCTTCCGACTGCACTGAAAATCGGCCTTTTCCAGTGCATCGCGATGATACCCGGTATTTCAAGATCAGCCGCGACCATCATAGGAGGAATGCTTCAGGGACTTACCAGGAAGCAGGCTGCCGAGTTTTCTTTCTTTCTGGCTGTGCCCACGATGGCAGCAGCTTCCGGATACAAACTCCTCAAAACTTATGATACGATAAAGGCAGAAGACATACAGACGCTTCTTCTGGGCAATCTGGTTGCTTTTGTAGTAGCCATGATCGCCATCAGATTCTTTATTTCGTTCCTGACCAAATACGGTTTCAAAGTTTTTGGTTACTATCGAATCGCATTGGGTTTGATACTCCTGGCATTACTTGCCTCCGGATATAAACTGGACATCGTATAAAATCTCTTCTTTAGCTTCCTTTAAGTACGCATGGACAGTGGTGCAGAAAGTAAAATCGATGAAGGTGAAGTCATTCTTATTGACAAACCCCTTACCTGGACGTCATTCGACGTAGCCAACAAAATAAAACGAGGTTGTAAGATAAAAAAAATCGGGCATGCGGGGACATTGGACCCGCTGGCCACCGGTCTGCTGATTCTCTGTACTGGAAAAAAAACAAAGGAAATAGATCGATATCAGGCACAGGAAAAAGAATACGAAGGGATATTTGTCCTGGGCAAAACGACGCCCTCAGTGGATCTGGAAACTGATTTCGATAAAGAATGGCCTATAGATCACCTCACTGAAGATCAACTCGCCGAAGCTGCTTTCAAACTTACGGGAGAGATCAGCCAGATCCCCCCTATTTACTCGGCAGTAAGAGTGGACGGGGAAAGATTGTATAAAAAAGCCAGACGTGGCGAAGAAGTGGAGATCAAGCCGCGACAAGTCACTGTAAGTACGTTTGAAATTGAAACCGCTAACTTCCCGGAAATCAGCTTCAGGGTTGTCTGCACCAAAGGCACCTACATAAGAAGTCTTGTCCGTGATTTTGGTACGCTCGCAGGCAGCGGAGCCTACCTCAAAAAACTCGTCCGCACACGCATCGGAAATTTTTCACTGTCGGAAGCGCATCAACTCCCTGATTTTATCAAACAAAAGCGGGCCGAATCCGGTCTTCCTTCTGAATTATGAAAATTTATCACTCACTTGACAGTTTTGTAAGGCTGGATTTTGCTGTGGTAACCATCGGCATGTTTGATGGTGTACACAAAGGCCATCACAAAATACTGAGCAGGCTTAAGGAAATCAGTGAAACGCACGGTGGTGAAACAGTGGTACTTACTTTTTGGCCACATCCGCGAATGGTGGTTTCCGAAGACAGCCAGGACCTTCAGCTGCTCTCTACCATCGAAGAAAAAACAGAACTGCTTGAGGAACTTCAAATAGACCATTTACTTATCCTTCCTTTTACGCGGACATTTTCGGAACTCTCCTGTGGCGCATACGTTCAGAAAATTCTGGTAGAAGCGATCGGTACCAGGAAGCTTGTCATAGGCTATGACCATCGGTTTGGCCGCAACCGGGAAGGTAACTTCGATTACCTCAGACAAAATGAGCAGGTTTTCGGGTTCGAAGTCGAGGAGACCCCCCGTCAGGAGATCGAAGCGCTCGCTGTAAGCTCCTCCCGTATCAGAAATAGTCTGAAAACAGGTAAGATATCGGAAGCCAATGAGCTCCTGGGCAGACCCTATTCCTTCACCGGCACCGTAGTGAAAGGAAAACAGCTGGGGCGGACTATCGGTTTCCCGACTGCCAACGTCCAGCTGCATGAAGACTACAAACTCATTCCCGCGAACGGCGTGTACGTTATCAACGCAATCCACGATCGCAGGTCATACAGGGGTATGCTCAACATCGGTATCCGGCCCACGGTCGACGGAACCTATCGGACAATCGAAGCCCATCTCTTCGGGTTTGATCAGGATATTTACGGAGAGAGTCTGGAGATTGAACTACTAAAGTATATTCGACCCGAGCAAAAATTTGAAGGACTTGAATCCCTTCGACGCCAGATTCAGCTGGATAAGGAAGAGGCAGAGCGGTACGGCATCTGAAAGCAACCGATCCTGTTCACTGAAATACTACATGAAACGTTCTGCACACAAGCTCGATGCATGCAGAACGTTTGATAGATTTTATTTGCCGATAAGAACTGTCAGGAATTTCGTAAATCCAAAAAGGACTATCTTTAAAAGTTACGGAAAATTTTCGGGATTACCAAATTTTAATCATAAAATCAGCAGAAGACCTCTTACATCTCCCAGCCTTTCCGAATGGGTTCACGAATATACGGATCCGCTTCCGGCAAACCGATGGCTTTCATTTTTTCGCCATCCCAACGTATTTTCTTGCCCTTTAACCGCAGCGACAATACGCCCAGCAAAGTGATTTCCGTAAGTCTCGCTCCATACTCGAAATTCGAGCTTGCAGCCGGCCCACCTTTAATCGCATCAATCCAGTCTTTAAAGTGTCCGTTTGAACGCGGAATGAACGGCTTTGGTGGCGTAAAGCGCTCGCTTAGCTTCTCCGGGTAAATTTTAGGATTAGATCCTCCCGCGCCCACCACAAGTACCCCCTTCTTCCCGATAAAAAGCGAACCGCGGCCCGGAAGTTCGGCGTTATCGGGAAGTTGCTCGGGACGTGGAGGCTGCAGCCCTCCGGAATACCAGTACTGTTTGAATTCCGGTTGATCCCCCATTGCTTTGAAATTATAGTAGCCGATCTCACCGTAGGGCGCTATGTCCTTATCACTGTATCCGGCCGGATGCACTTCAACCGTATCAGGAGTATGCAGATTAAAGGCCCAGGTAGACGGATCGAGATCATGACAACCAAAATCCCCCAGTGCGCCGCAGCCCAGTGCCCAGAAATCCCGCCAGGAAACAGGTGTGTAATCCTTATGATAGGGCATGAAAGCTGTAGGGCCGAGCCAGTAATCCCATCCGATCTCGTCTGCACCAGGAGAGGTTCCCTGAGGTAGCCCCTTCAATCCCGGTAGCCACCGAGTGGCCGGAACCCAGGTGTGCGCCTCCTTCACCTTCCCGATGGCTCCCGCCCGGAGGTATTCCACCGTTTGGCGTATTCCTTCTCCACTATGTAACGAGTTCCCCATCTGCGTCGCCAGCCTGGTTTCGCGGGCTACATCCCTTACCCTCCTCGCCTCCCAGATATTATGCGTCAGCGGCTTTTCACAGTATACATGCTTTCCGGCTTTCATAGCCAAAATAGACACATAAGCATGCGTGTTATCGGGAGTAGAGCACATGACCGCATCCAACCCTTTTTCTTTTTCAAGCATCTGGCGAAAATCGCGGTACTCCGATATTTGAAAGTTCGGGGTTTTTCCTTTGTAATGTTCCTCAATCATTTACTTTACAGGGCCTCTTCCGGCTTTCGACTTATAGTAGAAATCTTTGAGATCCCAATAGGGTGCCGGATCTGCAATGGAAGTGATCTGCACGTCGGCGAGTTCAAAAAGTGCCGAAGCGTTTTGTCTCCCCTTGCCTCCCGCGCCGATAATTCCTACGTTTACTTTATCACTGGGTGCTATAAAACCTTTGCCTCCCAATACGTGTCGGGGCAAAATACTGATGCCGGCCGCAGCAAGCGAAATCTCCTTAACAAATTTTCTGCGGGATGTATTTTTGCGGTTCATAAGTAATTAATTTGTTTATCTACAAATCGATTGTAAACGAAGTACTATAGCACGAAAAATCCGGCAAGGATCAGTTCAGCCTCAATTCTTTCCCTATAGCCGAGACTTTATCTTTCAACACCTGGTAGACATGGTCAAAATCTTCGTTGCGAAGAAGCTGCTCTCTTACCCCTAC
>CAZAVR010000047.1:5441-14471 GCA_964488435.1 uncultured Cytophagales bacterium
TAAAATTTGATCTTAGGCTCTGTTCCCGAAGGCCTGCAGGTGAATTTCGTACCGTCCTCGGTATAAAACTGAAGCACATTGGAAGACTCAATGCCCATTTCTCCGGCGGGTATGTCCACTTTTTCGCCAGTCACAAGGTCGGTCGTCACCAGTGCTTTATAGTCATCCATCCTGATCACCTTCGAACCTGCCAGGCTTGCCGGCGGGTTGGCTCTGAAGTCGGCCATCAACTGCTGTATTTCGTCGGCCCCGCTCTTCCCTTTCCGGGTAAGGGAAAGCAATCCTTCGTAGTAAAACCCGAACTGCTTGTAGATTTCCATAAGCATATCGAAAAGACTCAGCCCTTTATCCACCGCATACGCTGTAAGTTCGGCTACAAAGGCAGACGAAGCAATGGCATCTTTGTCCCGTACCGCATCTCCGATCAGGTATCCGTAACTTTCCTCGCCACCGCCGATAAACTGCTCGACACCATCCTTCTCCCGGATTACCTGTGCTATGTATTTGAACCCAGTAAGGGTATTGTAACATTTGACACCATAAGCGGCGGCCATTTTGTCAATCAGATCGGTAGTCACAATGGTCTTACAAACAAACTGTGTGCCGGTTAATTTTCCAGCGTCTTTCCATGCGTTAAGCAGATAATATATAAGGAGACTGGCCGTTTGATTTCCATTGAGAAGCTGAATCTCCCCGTGATGATTTTTCGCCGCAATCCCCACCCTGTCAGCATCGGGATCTGTTCCAAGAACCAGATCAGCGTCGATTTCCTTCGCCTTCGTCAAAGCCAGCGTCATGGCTTCGCTCTCTTCGGGATTCGGGTATACCACCGTAGGAAACTGACCATTTCCACCGGGCTCTGCCTGCTCGGCGATGACGGTAACGTTTTCAAATCCCATGCGCTTCAGTAAAGGCGGAACGAGCGTAACACCCGTACCGTGCAAAGGGGTGTATACGATTTTGAGCTTCTTCTGACGCTCGATAGCCTGTTTTGATATGGAAAGAGACAAGATCTCGTCCATGTATTTTTCATCCACCTCGGCTCCTATTTTTTCTATAAGCGCTGGATTCCCCCCGAACTTCACCTGATCTACGGAAGTGATGGCGTTTACCTCCGCTATGATATTTCTGTCATGGGGGGCCACCACCTGCGAGCCGTCATCCCAGTATGCTTTATAACCATTGTACTCCTTCGGATTATGAGATGCCGTCACTACGACACCACTCTGGCAGCCCAGCAAACGTACGGCATAAGAGAGTTCAGGCGTGGGCCGGAGCGCAGAAAACAGATACACTTTAATGCCGTTTGCCGAAAAAATATCCGCAATGATGGCTGCAAACTCATCGGACTTGATCCGGCTGTCATAAGCAATGGCGACCTTCACTTCCTGGTTGGGAAATGCTTTCAGCAGATAGTTTGAAAGACCCTGCGTGGCAGCTCCCACCGTATACCTGTTCATCCTGTTTGATCCGATACCGATAAGCCCCCTGAGGCCGCCTGTACCAAACTCCAGGTTTTTATAAAAAGAGTCGGTCAGCTCCGTGTAGTTTCCTTCCGCGAGCAATGCCCCGATCGACTGTTTGGTTTCTGCATCATAGTTTCCGGAAAGCCAGCCGCTCACTTTCTCGCGGACATCGGTTTCCAATTTTTTCTAAGCTCATATATTGTTTGGTTATTGGATATTCTGGTAAAATTCAGGCCTTATATAGCAACTTGGAATCCCGCGCTGGCGAGCTTATCTCTTCTTTGTCTCTTTTTTCTTCTTCCACACTTTGTATTGGGCCACTTTCTGAATAATCTCAGCCACCAGTCCGGTCCAGCCCGTCTGATGTGACGCCCCGCATCCTCTGCCGTTATCGCCATGAAAATATTCATAGAAGAGTATATAATCTTTGAAATGCGGATCTGTCTGTTCCTTCTCATTGGCGCCCAATACAGGTCGCAGACCGTTTGCATCCCGTTTGAAAATATTCATGAGCCGCTCGGATATACCCAGTGCCGCATCTGCTATGGTGGCCATATTGCCGGAGTTCGTCGGATACTCTATCTCGAAATCATCTCCGTAATATACCTGAAATTTGGTAAGTGAGTCCAGGATCAGGAAATTCAGCGGAAACCATATAGGGCCCCTCCAGTTGGAGTTCCCGCCCATGATATCCGTCAATGCTTCTCCGGGCACATAATCTACCTGTAATACTTCTCCGTTGATATAGAATTTATACGGGTTATCCTTGTGAAATTTGGAAAGCGCCCTGACGCCGTAATCGGAGAGAAATTCATGCTCATCCAGCATTCTCTTCAGGATCATTTTCATCCGGTGGCCTCTCAAAATCGACAGAAGGCGATTTTCACCTTTTCCTGACTCATACCACCGGGATATCAACCTGGCCAGATCGGGACGGTTGTCCAATACCCACTCTACCCTTCGCTTGAATACAGGCAGCTTGTCCACTATTCGCGGATCAAGGATTTCGACGGCAAAAAGTGGGATCAACCCGACGATAGATCTCACTTTCAGCAAAATTCCCTGGGCGTTAGGTATATGTATCACATCATAATAAAACTGATCATCTTCATCCCACAGGCTGATGGAGGAATCCTCACCGCCCATAGATTCCATCGCTCCCGCGATATGTAAAAAGTGCTCGAAAAATTTCGAAGCCATATCCTGATAGACTGGCTGTTTGAGCGATATTTCCACCGAAATCCGAAGCATGTTCAGGGTATACATCGCCATCCAGCCGGTCGCGTCAGCCTGCTCAAGTTTTCCGCCGAAAGGCATGGGCGCCGACCTGTCAAAAACACCTATATTATCCAGTCCCAGAAAACCGCCGCTGAATATATTATTGCCTGTTTCGTCTTTCTGATTGACCCACCAGGTAAAATTCAGCAGTAGTTTATGGAAGATTTTCTCGAGAAATTCCACGTCTCCCACGCCATTGTTCTTTTCCCTGTCAATCTCGTACACTTTCCAGGTGGCCCAGGCGTGTACCGGCGGGTTAACATCCGAAAAATTCCATTCGTAGGCGGGAATCTGTCCGTTGGGATGCATGTAATACTCCCGCAACAATACCTCAAGCTGCCGCTTGGCAAAAACAGAATCAAGTCTTGCCAACGGCAAACAGTGAAAGGCCAGATCCCAGGCTGCAAACCATGGGTACTCCCACTTATCCGGCATGGATATAATATTTGCGGAATAGAAATGCTTCCATCCCGCGTTGCGGCCCCACTTCCGATGGTGGCCGGGTCTGGGCTGAGAAGGATCCCCGTTTAGCCACTCATATATATTGTAATAATAAAACTGCTTGTTCCAAAGCATGCCCGCATAGTCCTGCCTTTGAATCGACACGAGCTCGGGATCGTCGACTTCCTTCTGCATGTCTCCGTAAAACTCATCGGCCTCACGCAAACGTTTCTGCAGGGTGTCATTAAATCCTCCGAACGGATCAGAAATAGAATAGTTGACAAATCTTAGCCTTATCGTAATACTTTCACCTGCCTTGACAATCCTCTCAAATTTTGCCGCAGCTTTCGTGCCGATTTTGTTCTTATTGACTGTCCCCGACGTTCCTCCGCTTATTATGTAGTCATTGATACCGTCCTTAGGATAGGCCGTAGAATTCACAGTCCCATAAAGCTTAGCGAAATTGGTTTCATTTTCACAGAACAACAGCTCATCGGCATCTTCGAAATAGAGATTAAACTTTCCATGCCGCCTGTGGTTAACTTCTACGATTTTATTAGAAATACTGTTCATCAGGGGTTTATAATTGTACTCTTCGTAACCCCAGGACCATGTATTTCTAAACCACACCGTAGGCAGAACGGTGATAGGAGCATCTTCTTTGCCGCGATTATGTACGGTCACCATCATCAGCAAATCATCCTGATCCGCTTTGGCGTATTCCATGAAAATATCGAAATAATCGTCATTGTCGAAAATCCCGGTATCCATGATTTCATACTCCATCTCCCCCTTGATGCGCCTGGCACTCTCTTCACGAAGCTTATCGTAAGGAAAGGCCTGTTGCGGATACTTGTAAAGCATCTTCATGTAGGAGTGGGTAGGTGTACTGTCAAGGTAATAGTACATCTCCTTAACATCCTCCCCATGATTCGACTCACGGTTGGTAAGGCCGAACAGTCGCTCTTTCAGAAATTTATCTTTGTGGTTCCAGAAAGCAAAAGAAATACAAATATTCTGCTTGTTATCTGATATACCTCCGATCCCGTCCTCTCCCCAACGATAGGTTTTGGAGCGCGCCATTTCGTGCGTGATATAATTCCAGGCATCTCCATTGACACTGTAGTCCTCCCGAACTGTCCCCCATTGTCTTTCAGCCAGATAAGGCCCCCATTTCTTCCATGCTGTGTTCTCCCGTTGCAGGGAAAGCCTTACTTTTTCCGCTTCAATCGCCATTACAAAATCTTCAAAAATGATAGCCTGCCCCTTATCCTGAGGCAAAATCTACGCGTGCTATTGGCTGGTCCATTCACCTGCCGCCACCGGCGTAATCTCGAAATTAGTACTTCCGCCGTAAAACTCAGTAACCTTTGAGGCTTTTTTCCTGGTTTCCTCAAGAAGAATATTTGACGACCCCTTTAGCAAAGTCACCACATCTTCTACATAATCCTTAAACATCGAAGGAACGGTCAACCTATAATTTACCCCTTCCAGATAAAGCACCACCACCGGCGTGTACTGTGCCTCGGCATTCAATCTGCTCCACCATTGTCTGGCTTCACCAAACGCTTCATCCGTAGCCTCCACCACCCTTACCTCCTCCGGTCTGACTCTTTGCTTCTCCTCTTGAATCCTGCTGTCTAATTTCTCCAGCACCCTCCTAAGATAGACGGTATCTTTTCCAGTAGACATACGCTGACGTACAGACTGACGAATAAAGTAGGTAATAGTCTGCGTTACATTCAGACCTATCTCAGCCATTTGTTTGAAGATCAGAGAGGTAGGTGACATACCAGGAATCGTATTGGGGTCGTGCAGCAGCACTTCTCCGTCTTTGGTCAGAAAACCGTCGATCCTTACACATACATCTATGCCCAATCCGCCCGCTACATCTGTGATGTATTGCTGTACCTTCCGGTTGTTTTCCAGGGTGGTCTCTATAGGTATCCGCTTACGGGTAGCACCTGGTTTATACTTCGAATTAAAATCAAAAACTTCACTTACTTTGATGATCTCTGTCGGCGGTAAAGCCAGCCTGTCTCCGTTTTCATCCTGTATACATCCGCACGAGAACTCCTGCCCTTCGATGAATTCCTCAAAAAGTATCCGGTCCTCCGCGTTTGAACTTAATAATGTGGCCTTCCCGTCTCTCTCCCCGAAATACAAATCAAGACGGCGGATCAGATCCAGCGGATGGTAAATAAGTTCTCCGGCCTCAACGAACTGCACGGGATAACCTACGCCCTCATCCAGATTGGCCGTTTTCTGGGCAAATGCTTCTTTCTCTTTCCCGGAAAGCTGCTGCCATACACCGGACGCTACCTCGCTCTGGAAGAAACACTGATTGACGCCATTTATAAAATCATCCTGATCATCCCTTTTGATAATGTAGACCCCAATAGAAGAACCCTGGTGGGGTGCCTTGATCACAATGGGTAAACCCAGCGCATCCTTGATCTTTTTAAAAACACCCGCCTGATCACTGCTGACCCACTCCGAATAAGAGAGTATTTCTGTCTTCTTCTGCTGATGGTTCACCATAGCGATCATCTGGTTTTGCAGAATTTTGTCAATTCCCACGGCCGACCCCATCATACCCGGCCCGCTGTAAGGAATTCTATACCATTCCAGAAGTCCCTGTATGGCGCCATCCTCACAATCCGGCCCATGCATGGCCAGTAAGGCAAAGTCAAAATGCGCGGAGAATTCTTCAGGATTCATAAGCACTCCGATCTCAGCGGGCACCTGCTCCTGCCTCAGCCCGGGAAATGACTCCACATAGAGTGAGAATGGAGAAGACTGAGCCGGATAGAAGTCTCTGATACCCTTTTCGTACATCCACTTCGGATTTAATTTAATGAAACGTCCAAAGCTATCCACAAAAACCGGGATCGGTGTAAACAGGGACTTATCCAAATGTTCGAAGGCCGTTTTACCGCCGGCAAAAGAAATCTCACGCTCGCGGGCGGGTCCTCCAAAAAAAATTCCGATTCGCATTTTTAACAATTGTATTTAGGTTGGGTGTTGGCTTAAATATTGCTCAAAAATAAGCCCTAACGGATGTTATCAAACATCTGCCAGGGCTTATTTTCTAAAAAAATATTTTTCTATGCTAATGCTTCCATGCCGGCCGCCTCCACACGAACTACCTGAGGAACTGCCCTCAGAATCGATTCTTCCAGCCCGGCTTTGAAGGTCATTGCACTCATCGGACAACTCTGACAAGAACCTTGAAGTTCCAGTTTAACTACCATATCGTCGGTCAGATCAACCAACCTGACATTTCCTCCATCGGCCAAAAGATAGGGGCGTACCGAGTCTAATGCCTCTTCTATACGTTTCATCAGACTTTCTTTGCTCTCAGCGCTCATTCCCGGAATAGCTTTTATTAATAAATTTATATAAACCTAAAAATCACTTCAACAGATCATCGCCCGTCAAGGCCATGATTCTCTGTGCAATATAACAAATTATACCTGCATTTCCACAACTGATGTCTTTCCGAACGTCGCGTTGCGTATCGCCACCTGCTGTGCAAGCGCATTGGCTGTCTCATGAAATGCCTCAGCCACTGCAGAACCGGTGTCCATCACAATCGGCCTCCCCTCGTCCCCCGATTCACGGATACCTTGTACGAGCGGTATCTGACCAAGCAGAGGCAGGTCGTGTTTTTCTGCAAATTTCCTTCCACCCTCCTGCCCAAAAATAAAATATTTACTATCCGGAAGTTCAAGTGGTGTAAACCACGCCATGTTTTCAACAATACCCAGTACAGGAACATTCACCTGCGGCTGACGAAACATAGCCAGTCCTTTGGTGGCATCGGCCAATGCTACTTTCTGCGGAGTAGTAACGATGACTGCACCGGTTACGGGAACCGTCTGAACAAGCGACAGATGTATGTCTCCCGTACCAGGCGGAAGATCAATAAGCAGGTAATCCAATTCGCCCCAGTCGGTATCTGTAAAAAACTGCCTCAAAGCTTTACTCGCCATAGGCCCCCTCCATACAACCGCGCTATCAGCCGGCATCATAAAACCGATGGATATGAGCTTAATTCCGTATTGCCGGATAGGATTTATGTAATTTCTCCCATTGTGGGGGGTAATGGTAGGCTGCATATCTTCAACGCCGAACATCACGGGAACCGAAGGTCCGTATATGTCTGCATCAATGATACCGACCTTGGCACCCGAACGATGTAGCGCCATCGCCAGATTACATGTCACGGTAGACTTACCCACACCTCCCTTCCCTGACGCAATAGCTATCACATTCCTTACACCGGGAATAACCGGGCCATTTGATGCGCTTGACGTGACATCGGCAGTAATATTAATAATGACGCGTACATCAGGACTTACCATTTTATGAATGGCATCTTCGCAATTCCTCCTGATCAACTCCTTGAGCGGACACGCAGGTGTCGTAAGCTGAACGGTAAACCTCACCTCGTCCACCCCGAACTCGACGTCTTTAATCATACCCAGCGTCACCAGATCCTTCTTCAAATCCGGATCCTGAACGGTGCTCAGGGCTGCAAGTATTTTTTCCTTGTTTATGGTTAAATCTCCCATTTACTTTTTTTTGTCGCCGTGCCGGCATTTTGCGAGGACTTCTTAAGTTTAAAAATTGAAGCGTTTTCCAGCCCTGCTATCTGACAACACCAATATTCACATTTGAGTTTTAAAAACCGGAATAAAAATTAATCCCGAAATACTTTCCGTGTATTTTTACTAAAGCACCCCGGAACTGTAGTGAGCCTTGAGGATACTTTCCAGACTTTGTAACTCTTCGCTCACATTTAGCCGGTCCGAGAGGTGACGCAGCCGCTCCATGGTTTTGACCAGGTGTTTCCTGTACGATTCAGAATACCCCTGATGTGGCCTGTGATCAATCATCATTCGTACCTCGGTCCATTCCTTCATCAGGTCCATGGATTTTTTCTCCAGGTAGGCTTTGACAAAATTCCTGTATATATGCTCTCTCGCCACCGAGTCGGGATGGATGAGATCCGGCTCGTAAAATCTGTAATCGCGCAGCTCATCCATCACAATTTCATAGGCAGGGAAATAGCTCACATGCGGAAACTGCTCCGCCAGGTAATGACCGGCCAGCCTCAGCACCGACTTACTGACGCTGTTAAGAGGCAGGGTATCACGGGTATGCCGTACGGGACTCACCGTCAATACCACTCTTAGCTCAGGATTGACATCTGCAAGCAAACGAAATACTTCCGACAGGTTCTCCTGTACATCAGCTACGCCAAGCAATTCTCTTTTAAAACTCGCAGCCGGAGCCTTGTGACAATTGGCCACCACTTCGCCGGTTTTACCCAGGCGATAGACGAAAGCAGTGCCCAGGGTAATCACAAGCACTTTTGCCGTCTTCAAATAGTTCTTGACTTCCAGCATGAGTGTCCTCAGTCTCTTATCATATATTTCCAGTGACTCAGACGAATAAATGGAAGAATGAAAATCATAGTGCAGGTGTTGCCCGTTTTCTCCCACCAGATAGTGCCCCACCACGGGCATTTCGTCGCGCAGCGACATCCGTAGAAGCCTCGCTATGGACAGCGGATTAAAGACAGTGCCGAAAGGATTGGTAAGTACCGAAAACTTATTCATTTTCAACTGACTCCCCAGCGTCTCTGCAAAACACGAGCCTACGGTGACAATTCCGGATGTATAATCGAACTTCCAATCCGAAGATTTAAAGTTTACCTCAGTACTTAGCTTGATTGATTCCATTTTTTATAATTCTGATAGCCGGTTGTGGTCAACGCATGTATTCTGCAAAGTTATCTTAAAACATATACATGCCGCAAGCTGTATCATCAAATGAC
>CAZAVR010000048.1:0-14303 GCA_964488435.1 uncultured Cytophagales bacterium
GAAAAATGTCGACAGGGTCAAATTTCTGGAGGATCAGGTTAAAGAGGCCGAGAGGAAAAAAATGGATGCAGAATACTCCCTAAGTACTTTCAGGGACCGGCATAGGAACCCATTTTTAAACACTTCCCGAGTGGATGAACAAAGACTACTGGGTGATGTTACAATAAGTTCAAATCTGTATTACGATTTGGCTGCTCAATTGGAACAGGCCAAATTGAAAGAAAAGGAGGGTAAGCCGGTCTTGAAAGTATTAGAGCCTTCGAAAGTCCCACTTTCTAAGAACAAGCCCAGGAGAATGAGTTTTGCACTCGTATCCGTGCTGTTCTGCGAAATTCTGTTGTTTATTTACCTTCTTTTTTTTAGGAAAAGATCCGTGTACTAGGTGTTATAGAACTGATCCACAGTAGAAAATGTGATGAGGACGAGGGTAGTCGAGTATTGTATAATATCGTGGAGAAGCATGAACTGCTCATGTGTCTGTTTTTTGAACCTGGACCTATTTGAAGTTTATTGTTTTATAGATACTAAAGAGCAAGGCAGATTCAATCATGGGTATGGACAATATGTATTTTGAGAGGCCCATACTTTTTATAGTTTTTAACAGGCCGGAAACTACAAGACAGGTTTTAGCTAAATTAAAGGCGATACAGCCCCGCCAATTGTTTGTGGCTGCTGACGGCCCAAGAAAAGGACACTACAGCGACGAGATAGCCTGTAAAGCGGTACGCGATCTCGTTGAGGCGATAGACTGGCCCGTAGAAGTTTATACCCTTTTCAGAGAGGAGAACCTTGGATGTGGCAGAGCGGTAAGTGGAGCAATTGATTGGTTCTTTGATCATGTGGAATCCGGGATTATTCTGGAGGATGATTGTTTGCCGGATCTCACTTTTTTCCCATTCTGTGATAATCTTCTTACAAAATACCGGGATGATGCGCGAATTATGCATATATCCGGTACTAGTCTGACATCTTGTAGCGCAGACAACGATAGCTACTATTTTTCGAAATATGAGCACATTTGGGGTTGGGCGACCTGGAAACGAGCCTGGAGCCTTTATGATTTTGAATTGAAAAATTATAAGGACGACACCCGGGAGCTGATAACGAACGCCAGCAAGAAGTATATGCTTGATAAGATAAAGGGGGGAGACTATTTTACTTGGGACTATCAATGGCATTTTTGCCTCTTGCTTTACGGAGGTATTTGTATTACGCCTAATATTAGTTTGGTCGAGAATATCGGGTATGGAACCGATTCGACACACACGCTATTCAGGCCGCGCTGGTTCAGAAGAATTCGCTATGGCGCGATAAATGCCATTAGCCACCCGAAAGAAATAGTAGTTTGCCGAAATGCCGATCAGTACCTCAATGGAATATTCAGGTATAATCCACTTAAGGAATGGATTAAGAAAATCGTCAAGAGAAACCTGATAAGTGTATTTGTCAAAGCTTAAAGAAACTTTTTGCCGGTAGTGTTGATTCAAATAAAAGGGCTTACTTTTTGGGAAGGGTTATCAGGATTCGTCGCCTTTTTGATGCTTTATGGCATCACATTGTCGGTTTCTAAGGGCTTTCCTGTAGCTATTTATTTATTCTATTTTTTTTTACCACCGCTTCTCCTCTACTATTTATACCGGTTTGGGGCCATCAATAAGTATTTTGCTGCTGTGTTTTTTGCTTTATTTGGTATAGGGCTTTACTTCGTATTTACAGGCGAGAATACTTTAGGAGGTTTTCTGAAAATTTACATAAGTCTGTTTGTTATCTATCTGTTTTCGTATTACCTGATCAGATTTTATGAAGATGATTTGTTTTCGCTTTTCAGGAAATACATCCAAACAGCCTACTTTATAGTTTCTATCGCCTTTGTACAGCTATTTAGCTTCCTGATAGGATTTGAAAAAGGGTACGATTTGCGATGGCTTCTGCCCGGACTGGGAAAAGCTCCCGAGATAGACGGGGTTTTTCGGGCAAATTCTATGTTAGGGGAACCTTCACACTATGCATTGGTCCTGAGTCCGGCTCTGTTTGTTGCGATATGTCGTTTCGTTTATCCTGGCAGATATACGAAATTGATTAGTAAAAGAGGGGCCATATTTATATTGTTGGGATTTCTTATATCTGTATCCTCCTCAGGCTTCTCTGCCGTATTTTTTGCACTGCTGTTAATTGTTTTGCGGAAGATATCAATAAGTAAAATGATTACAGGCGTCGTGGTAGGGACATCATTTGCCGCCTTACTATATTACAGCTCCGAGGATTTTCGTGTCAGATTGGAAGGTACGATCTCTCTCTTTTTTGTAGGGGACGTTGAATTCAACAGGATTGACGCCTCAAGTTTTACTTTATTTAATAATGCAGTTGTGTCATACAAAAATATGATGGTTCATCCCGTTTTTGGGACGGGGCTCGGATCGCATCCTATTGCTTATGATAAGTATACACTTACAAAGGATGTTTTAGTTTTACAGAGCTACCTGTCTGAAATGGAACTAAATCGGGAGGATGCCAATTCTCTCTTTTTACGTCTGCTTTCCGAGACTGGCTTTTTTGGGATAATTCTACTTTTTATCTATTTTTATTTATTTTATCATTCCAAGCCTGATGAAGATGGATCTATTGGTTGGTTGACCTGCAATTCTATACTCGTCTTCTTTTTTCTGGCATTACTAAGACATGGACATTATTTTTTAAATGGCATCCCTCTCTTCTTCTTTTTATATTATTTCAACTATGTAAAGAATAAAAATGGAAGACAATAGATTTTAATTGTATTTCTTTAATTTGAATTTTTGTCCACACCGGCAACGTAAGACTTGCAAGCACTGTTAAAAATATGCGGTATCCAAAGATCTCTGTTGTCACCATTTCTTATAATCAGGGTATGTTCGTCGAACAGGCGATTGCTTCTGTTCTAAATCAGAACTACGATGATCTGGAATATATTATTATTGATGGAGGATCAACAGACAACACCGTCGAGGTCTTGAGGAAGTATGATCATCGGCTGACCTATTGGGTTTCAGAGAAGGACGAAGGGCCTGCTCATGCCTTGAATAAAGGCTTCAGTCGGGCGACCGGAGATATATATTACTACTTGAATGCTGATGATGTACTGCTTCCCGGAACTTTCGAACGTTTTGCCAAAATATACTCATCAAATCCAGGGTGCGATCTATACTATGGCAATGTATACATTACAAACGGGGAGCTCAAAATTTTGAAGCGCTTTTACAGCGACAAATGGAGTAAAAAGGCCTTCTCGGCAGGGCTGGTATCCATTGCTCAGCAAGCAAGTTTCATAAGTGCATCAAGCTTTAAGGCAGCCGAGGGTTTTGTAGAAAGTAACAAGACATGTTGGGATATAGAATTGGTTACGGATGTGGCAATTAATGGGGGTGTTTTTAGTAAAATGAATATCTTCTGCGGATATTTCAGGGTATATGGCGATTCCATATCGGGCAGTGGACGTTTAAACGATCAGTATAATATGGATATTCTTGCTATCCGGAGGAAGCTGGGGGATGAAGTAAGGCATTCTTCCGGCTTCGCCATCCAATTGAAGAGAATGTTTATGAATCCCTTCCAGTTTTTGCTTAGAGTAAAGGATATGGTGGAAAGAAAGTTGGGAATCGGCATATATGGATAGCTTGCTGAGTGGACTTCTTTTTTTGAGAAATCAGTATTTGGAAATTGTTTCAGTTAATACGCCGGAGTGTGAATGAAAAGAGAGGAGAATAATAATTCGAACAATCCAGCCCAACGCATCTTTATTGCTTCTGAAATATTTGTACCCAACGAAACCGGGGGGCTGGGGCTGGCAGCATACTGGCAGTGTTGTGGATTGGCGCATACAAAATACAAAGGAAATGTGCGGGTATTGACAACCAATCACGGAATCAAAAAGGGTGATGTGATCGAGGACAAATGGCTGGCGAGAGAATGGGGGGCTGTCAAATACAGATCGTTTCGTCGGCATAAACTGCCATTCAACTTCATTCTGGACTCGGTTAGAGAAGTTTATCGTGCCGATATAGTTTACCTTGTATCTACTTTCTATCCACCAGTTTTTATATGCTTTATTCTGGCAAAATTATTCAATAAGGGAATCGTATGGGCGCCTCATGGATCTGTTGCAGACAGAGAACTCGTGAAAAATGCCGGATTCAAAAAAGTTTACCTTTCTTTTTTAAGGGCAGTTGTAAAGGATGTCACTTTTCATACAACGTGCGAAGAGGAAACCAAATCTGTCAGGAAACATTTCGGAAGTGATGTAAAGGTGGTGACCATTACTAATTATATGGTCCTGCCTGAGAAACTGATAAGGACAAAGGAAAAGTATCTTTTGTTCATAGGAAGGTTTGGAATAAACAAAGGGATTGAGAATCTCATTCGTTCGTTGGCTAAATCAGTTTCGTTTCTGAACTCTGAATTCAAACTCCAACTGATCGGAGATTATCACAATTCATATGGAAGTGAAATGGTAAGTTTAAGCAATTCTCTCAAGTTAGGAAATAAAGTTGAGTTTCTTGGTGCCATGGGCGGTGAGGAAAAGCAGGAGAGGATTGCGAAAGCCTATTTTCTTTTTATGCCTTCCTATAACGAGAATTTTGGTATAGTAGTGGCCGAATCACTTGTACAGGGGACACCGGCTGTGGCTTCAATATATACTCCATGGGAGAGCCTGGTTGAATATGAGGCCGGTTTCTGGGTAGATAATACTCCGGAAACTCTCGGTAAGGTAATAGACGAGATAGTTTCCATAAAAGAGGACGACTATAATAGATATTGCCGGAATGCGTTGGAGCTGGCGAACCGCGAGCTGGATATCTATAAAAATAAAGATAAGTGGGAGAGCCTATACGACAGTTTTGGCGGTAGTATCCGTAGCTGAGGTATTGGGTACTTGCATATAGAAATTTATTCTACCTTTGAGGGTTCAAAGTTCTGCATGGGCTATGATACTCGAAGATAGCTGGAGGGAAGGTGAGTAGTAGATGCTGCAGCGTAATACAGTGTTGAAGTTAGCCTATGCTTAAAAATGGTAGATGAGTGTCAATCGATATCTTTGAAAGAATAGTTGACTTCTCTGAAGATTGCAGGAAGCTCGCAGATAGAAATCCATTCAGGACATTTATGTGTAATTGATACATATGTTAACAAAAGTACTGGCATCTTTAAAAATTCTGTTCGATAAAAACGGAGGTGCTTATATATTCAAACCTGCGGCGTCAATAGCTTCTTTTGGAATTAACAGGGCCTTGCAAAATGCCTTGCCATCGCTCCGGACCATTATAGATGTAGGGGCGAATGTCGGCCAGTTTGCTGTGGCAGCTAACCGCTTTTTCCCGGATGCAAAGATCTTCAGTTTCGAGCCCGTGCCTGCGTGCTATAAATCCCTGGAGGAGAATACCCGGAGGTTAAATATTATCAAAACATTTAATTTTGCAGTAGGAAGCACCCGCTCGGAACTCACCTTTTATCAGAATGCGCATTCACACGCGAGTTCGGCATTGGAAGTCAGTGATTACCAAAAGCAAAGTGTTCCGGTTACCCAAAAATTTAAGGAAATAAAAGTTCAGGCTGTACGTCTGGATGATTTTGACTTCGGTGAACCCCTCGCCCAGCCTATTTTACTGAAACTGGATATACAGGGCTTCGAAAAGGAAGCCTTACTGGGATCACTGAAACTCCTTGAACACGTGAATTATTTACTTTTAGAGACCTCCTTTATTTCGATGTACAAGAACGAACCCCTTTTTGACGAAATGCATGCGTTCATTAGTGATTGCGGTTTTGAGCTCATGGGGCCGGTTGGTGCTTTGGAGACCAACGGATCCATTATTCCACAAATGGATATGTTGTATAGGAAGGTTTAGACGAATTTTAAAACGTTCAATTTTCTTTACCTTTGACTATGCGATTCCTCTTAGTGAGCTATAACTATGCGCCCGAAAAAACAGGCATCGGCAAGTATAATGGCGAGTGGGCAGAGTGGCTGGTGAGCAGCGGACACCAGGTGGATGTAGTAACAAGCAATCCCTATTATCCGGAGTGGAAGATAGATGAGGCTTACCGTCGCAAAAAATGGAGCACTGAACGACGTAAAAACCTGACTATTTACAGGGTTCCCATGTATATTCCCGGACGTGTCACCGGGCTGACACGTATCGTTAGCGATCTTTCTTTTGCCGTTTCGTCGTTGACAGCCTGGCTGAGACTACTCTGGAAAAGGAAAAGGTACGACGTCGTCATTGCAGTTTGCCCCTCCATGCTGAACGGGATTGTTCCGGCTATCTACACAAGAATGACAGATTCGTTTATGCAGTATCATGTGCAGGATCTTCAGTTGGATGCGGCTGTGAAGCTGAACTTTATCAAAAATCCACTACTGCTGAAAATACTTCGCGGGGTGGAGAGGTTTCAATTGACCAACGCTTCTATGGTTTCGAGTATTAGCGACGGAATGCGGGAGAAGATATTGGCCAAAGGTGTGGACAGTCAGAAATATTTTATGCTGGCCAATTGGGTGGACGTGAATGAAATAAAGCCCTTGCCGGCAGGGACAACCAGGGAGCTTAGAGCGAAGTTTGGTTTTGAAGATGGAGATAGGGTTATTCTTTATTCCGGAAATCTCGGCGAAAAACAGGGGATTGATGTGATTGTGGAGGTGGCGGGTTTACTTCAGGAGGAAAAGGACTGGAAGTTCTTGATTTGTGGAGAGGGTGTTAGCAAACAGGATTTGATAGATGCTGTACGCGCAAAAGGCCTTAAACAGGTGATCTTTGCACCACTACAACCTTATAATCGGATGGCTGAATTGCTTAACATGGCTGAAATTCACCTCGTTCCGCAGAAAAAAGCTGCTGCTGATTTGGTATTGCCATCCAAGCTGACAGGAATCCTTGCGGCTGGGGGAGTTTCCATTGTAGCTTGCGAAGAGGGAACAAGTCTTTATAACCTCATAGAAGATAATCAGATTGGTTATACGGTTGAGCCGGAGAATGCGCTTCAGCTGGCGGAGGTAGTGCGAAAAGCTATGGGCGCAGACAATGGCCTTATCCGGAAATCAGCCAGGGCATTTGCCGAATTAAATATGAGTAAGGAGGCTATTTTGAAAAGATTTGAAAAATATGTACAGGAGAGAATAGGCGGTGATTGAAGTAAGCCAAGTTATATTTGAGGCGTATCTGGTGTTGCCGTCGGGAGGTAGGAGCCTCTGAATTAATCAGGCACGCGCTTTTTCGGCGCCATGATTTTTATTTTCATCAAAAAAACGGTACTTTGTGATTCAATAGTAGAGTACTCCCCCCCTCAGTTTTAATAAAGTCTATTTTCTTTATTGCGTTTTTCTACTTTACACATGGGGGGTTAAAGAATAATCTCCGGATATTTTAAGGGTTTAATTGAATTCTGTATGAAACATCGATACTCGGAGTGGTTCCTTCCATTTCAGATTATAGTCGATACGTTCCTGCTCAATCTGGCTTTTGCAGGGGCGATGCTGACCAGGTTTGGTGTTGAAGGGGCCGCTGTCAAACTATTCCTGGGTAAACACTACGTAATCCTCTGGCTTGTTTTTAATCTTCTTTGGTTTGCCCTCCAGTTGGTTTTGAAGCCATACCTCTATTCGAGGGTGGACTTTAATATTGATAAATTACTACGCAAGTTTCTGGAGATGACTGTCTGGCACATCGGCCTGGTCGCTATTTTCTGGACTTTCATTCAGGGATATTATTACTCGCGTGGGCATCTCATGATTACCTATGGGCTATTCATCGCATTTGGATGTATGTGGCGCCTGGTGGCTGTATACCTGATCAAACTTTACCGCATACATGGCTTCAACCGGCGTAAATATATTGTGGTGGGTTACGGAGAGCTGTCGCATTCTATTACGTCTTTTTATGAAATGAACCCGGATATGGGGTATGAGTTTCACGGATATTTCAGTAAAGTCTCCGATGGAGAGCAGGGCGAAATGTTGAACGGCGACGTGGCCGGGTTGGAGGACTTTATCCAGCATAATGGCATAGATTATGTCTACTGCTGTCTTCCTTATCTCTCTAACGAAGAGGTGAAGAAGATCATCGAGACTGCCGGACGATGTAAATCGAATGTGATGATGATCGTTGATTTCAGGGGCTTTCTTACGAACAAGGCGGTAATTGAATACCACGATTATATGCCGGTCATTAAAGTGTCGACTGAGGCATATTCCAACGTGAAGAACGATTTCATGAAGCGCCTTTTCGATATCGGATTTTCTTCGGCGGTCGTGTTGTTGGGTGCCCCGCTGTTTGTTTTGATAGCTGGTGCCGTGAAATTGAACTCTAGAGGTCCGGTGTTTTTTCTTCAGGAAAGATCCGGCAGGTGGGGAAAAACATTCAAGATCATCAAATTCAGAAGCATGTATGTAAATGCGGATGAAATAAGGCAAAAGCATTCCATTGGCGATGAAGATCCCAGAATTACGTCGGTGGGTAAGTTTCTGAGAAAAACCCGTCTGGATGAGCTGCCGCAGTTTCTGAATGTGATCAAAGGGGATATGTCGGTGGTGGGCCCCAGGCCACTCGCCCGCTATGATGTGGACATGCTTATGGAAGAATCCCCCAACCAATTTAAGAGGATTCTAACCATCCGGCCAGGAATTACGTCCATTGGACAGATCAAGGTTGGCTATGCGACAGATGTGAGCGAATCTACCAAGCGTTTAAAATATGATCTCGTTTACCTGGATAATTCCAGTTTCAAAACGGATGTATGGTTAATTGCTCAAACTGTAGTGCTGATGCTGCAACGTAAGGGGAAGTAGTTTTCGGTTGTTTAGAATGGCAGGAAGGTTAGCGCTTGTTACCAGACTTTTGAGAGACTCTTTTAGTTTCGTTTTTGTATACCAATTGCGGTTTACAACCCATATTCGCCATATCAATTCGTAATTTAGTCTGATTAAACCATGATCCCAAAGCCACATTGGGGTGATAGATAGTTGGATTTGAGAAGCTACCGGATATCGCCGGAATTTAACTAATTGAAGTACGGACCAAGAGGCAATTCTCCACAGGTAGTGCGCAAAGACAATGGTAATATTTGAGTGCTTTTTTTACGATTTGATATTGTCTATATTGCGGCCAACAAGACAGAATACTTTGTCTCAGTACAGGGGCTTAGATTTTGTATGGAGATAAAGAAACTTTAGCTTATGCGTGTAAAAGATTTTATACAGAAAAACTTAAACAAGTTTGGCATTCAAATAGTTAGGTATCCAAATGGTTTTGAAAATATTAAGTTAGACTACATCAGGAAGAAAAATATACAATATATAGTCGATGCCGGGGCGAGTGCCGGGCACTATGGCAATATGATGAGGAAGGCGGGTTATAAAGGTCATATCGAATCCTTCGAACCCTTGAACGACGTATTCCAAAAGCTTGAGGCGTTGGCTGCAATAGATTCCTCTTGGGGAGCGAATAATTTTGCGCTCGGTGCAACAAATGAAGTAATGGAGATAAATGTCGCCGGCAACTCGTTTAGTAGTTCTTTTTTGCCAATGATGCATGCGCATGAAGCGGGAGCTCCTGCTTCAAAATATGTTAGCAGGCAAAGTGTCGAGATTAAGAGATTAGATCAGATTTTAGATTCTTTTTTGCCAAATGGGGAAATGTTTTTCCTTAAAATGGATGTGCAGGGCTTCGAAAAACAAGTGATAGAAGGCGCGGAAGGAGTTTGGAGCCGGATTGCTGGAATAGAGATAGAAATGTCTATGGTGGAGCTGTATAGTGGTGAGTTGCTCTATCATGAAATGATCAGTTATCTGGGGCAACTAGGATTCAAATTGAATTATATACAGAATGGCTATACCAATGTTGAATCTGGAGAGCTCTATCAAATTGATGGATTGTTTGTAAAGCAAAATTGAAATAGGGTTTACTTTCTTTCATTATTTATATGATTTTTAGATAGATACAGCATATTAGAACTCCGGAAGCTGCAAATACTTGCATTTTTCAATTAAGGACAATTCATTTGTTTCAAGAATCCGAAACTATCTGGGTGAACACGTGAGCATTCACCAAAATGCGGGTTGACCAAGAATAAGTGGCGTACTTTGGAGAGGAAGGGTGTGTAAAATAAACTGTGTCAGGGACTGATGGGTGGCCCCGCGGGGCCACCCATCAGTCCCTTCGCCTACTGCAAATCTAATATCATTCTTCCGGGAAACCATATCGCCAGTTTTTGTGCCGTGACCGCCCAATTCGCTAAGGGCATCGTCCATTTCTTTTTGATATTGCCATGAGCCAGATAAACCGTATCCGCCTAAGCAACCGCGTATTGTCTGTTAGCTATTTTGGGTTAGGAAGTTTTTTGGCAGGAGGGTATGGTACTGGCTAGGCTTGGTATCCAAAATATTCTCAAAGACAAACTTGAGCCAGTGCTGTGGGTTGACATTATGTCGTTTACATTGGTCAGTGAATGTGTAGACCACCGCCGCCCGCTGAGCACCCTCATGGCTGCCAGCGAACAAGTAATTTTTGCGTCCGACCGCGATGCCTCTGAGGGCATTCTCCACGTTGTTATTGTCAATCTGGAGCCTGCCGTCATACATATAATGCCCCAGTTCATCCCAGCGTTCGAGCGTATACTTCATCGCTAACCCGATCGGGCTTTTAGGCAGTGCTTTGGCGATATTGGCGCTGATCCACTTGCCCAACAGGTTGTATTTAGCCAATGCTTCCTTTAGCCGGAGTTCCTTAATCTGCTCAGCATCGAGAAGGTCCTCTCTTGCCTTCCGCTCGACAGCATACAATTCCTGAATCAGCGTCATTGCTGTTGAAGCCATGGCATTGTCATAGGATTGGGCTTCTTTAAATTTGCGGCGGGCATGCGCCCAGCACGCTAAATGCACAACATCCTCTCTTGCTGCCAGCCCATCATAGCCAGCATACCCATCTGTTTGCAGGTAACCACTAAAGTCTTGCAGCACTTGGAAGGGATACTTCCCCCCTCTGCCAAACTCGTATTTAAACAAAGTTTGCTCACCTAATGGGTCATGATAGGCCCAGAAGTAGCCTTGGTGTGTTGTGCCTTTTTTATTCTGATGGTCCAGCACCTTGATGGTGGTTTCATCGGCCTGGATATACTTGCTTTTTAGGATCGCTTCTTTTTGATACTCATACAACAGCTCCAGCCGCTGCATCCCCAACTTGGCCCAATGGTCCATGGTGGCCGGGGCGATTTCTATGCCTTCCCGTTTAAAGCGTTGCAATTGACGGTAAAGCGGGAGGTGGTCACCATATTTATCAATCAGAATCTGGGCGATTAATCCCGTTCCGGCTATGCATTTACCGAATCCCGACTGAGGTAGTTCTGCAATGGCAATGTGAACAGGTTCTTCAATCACATTGGCAGCTTTTGGAGCATATTTGGGGCGTACGATACGCTGAATGTAAAAGCGAGAAGGTTCATATTGCAGGCTGTCACTCACTTCATTGCCGATCAGCACCATGTCCGTTGTATCTTCATGTGGCTCCAAGACCAGCTGTTGTACAGTGAGGTGCTTGGGAAGGGGTGAACGGCCAGGATGTGGCCCACGTGATACTTTTTTTTCTTCTTCTTTGACTGCCTCGGTCTTCTTATTAATGAGCTCTTCCAGCTCTTTGATCTCTTGTTCTGAAAGGCTTTCCCCAAAGTCTAGCGGCAGCTGTATCGGTGAGATTTCAAAGCGCTCTCTTTTCTGGCCGAATAGCATCCTACGGAGTTTATCAATCTCAGATTCCTTCTGTTGAAGAACTTCCGTATAATGCGCTTGCTGCTCTTTGAGAAGCATGTCTTTTTGCCCGATCAGAGCGATCAGGTCTTCCTTAGACAGACTTTCAAGAGCGTTTTTCATGATTTAAAAATAGTAAAAACCGCTCATTTTCCAAAGCAAAAAACTAAGAAAAACCGGCATATCTGGGCTTCTGAGTGCTTTTTTTAATCACGATGCCTTCTATCATCAGCACCAGTTCGGGCCAAGATAAAACCCCGTCTTTTGCCATTGAGACTGGCCGTGAATAGGTGCCTTTTTCTAGGTGTTTGCTATACAACACAAAGCCGCCCGGCTCCCAGCGGAGCAGTTTAATGCAGGAGCGCCGACGGTTAAGAAAAACAAATACTTCTCCCGAAAGTGGATCCCGGTTTAATTCATTGCGAACCAGCCCGCTCAGCGAATACGCTCCCCGGCGCATGTCGCAATCACCTTTATAAAGCAGGTATCGCTGCGATGAAGTCAAAGAAAACATGCCTACAACAAAGTTACCAACTCACGTAATCGAGCTGAGTCAAAGTTTCCTGATAAGCGTACTGTCACGCCATTGGGGTAGATAATTTCAAAGGATGAGTCAACTGGTGCACTTTTCAATTCAACAAAGCCTGTGGTCAAATCCTGATTTTGGTGATGATAACGGTGTCGCCAATAATCTAATTTACTCAAACTTATTCCATGCTGCGAAGCAAACACCTGCCGATCGTGACCGCTCAATTCTAATTCTTCAACCAACCTGAACATTTCTACGCTCTTTGATTCCCGTTTTGACATTGCTTTCCGTGTTTAGATACAAGCGCAAAACTAAGTTCTAGGTCTATATAGAAAAATATGTTCTTACTTAGGCGGATACAATAGTCGGGCTAATCTTCCGTTCCCATCTTGAAAAGGATGTATCTGTGTAAAAGCATGATGGAACCAAGCTGCAATAACCACTGGCTTGACCTTTCGTACTTCCAAATCCGATAATACAGAAATTAAGTTGTCAACTTCAGCATCTACATGCACAGGCGGACAATAAAGAAAAATTGTCCCGTCAGCTCTTTTTGGATTGTTTTCAAATTTTTTGAACTGACCTTTAAGGAGGTCAACTCTTACAATATTGCCCAATGTGTCGACTGCATCAGTAGTATCTTGATGTAGCGTGATTAGTTGGTGAAGTTCCAAAATGAAACCTTTGGTAATTTGCCGGTTTTGCTTTACGACATCAAACACAAAGTCAATTGCTTGAAAATGGTCTTTTAAATATGCAAACAATTGCTTAGGAGCGATATTAGTATCTCCATGTTGTAAATATGATTCCACAAAACCCTCTTTAATGAAAGTTTGTGTAATACCTTCTTTTAGGTCGTAAAGTTTTTCAACAATACCTGTTTCAATGGCATGTTGTCGTTTTAATTTGTTTAGGAAGTCTTCGTATTCTTCTGAACCTTCTCTAAGTAAATCTCTTTTTCTAAACCAAGACGGGGCAAGGTCGTCAAGTTTTGATGTATTTGTGGATAGCCATTTTTTGTCAAAACTTATTGGCTGCCAAATTGTAACTTGCTTTTCCATATTATCTTTAATTTCATATTGTCAAGGCAAATCTACGAATATATTTGGTGTTAGTCTGCTCGGAGTTATAGCGGTCTGCATGGGTTGCCCACAACTCATTTATACATGCACCTTTATCACATTAATCCCACCCATCCCCAGGTGTTTGCACAGATCGCAACCTACAAATCATAGAATGAACTTTTGATATTTTCAAGGCCTTCATTGCTTACGTGAGTTTAATTTTCAGTCGTCTCGCTACTGGGGTGAGCCAACAATGCTTGTATGTACCCAAGGTCAGTCCCACTCTCTTGTCTTTTGCTTCCTTCTTCCAAAGGCTTCAAGTGAAATACTTCACTCCGAGGCAAGCCACATGCATAGCTCAAACTCATCATCACCCTGCGTCTCAGATTCATATGTGCGTCGAACAGGGTGTGTATCCCATCTTTTCTAAGTACCTGAAGGAGAGTACTGTTTTTTTGGGAGCGCTGAACCTTCTCCAATTCGGGCTTCCGATCCCGTACAGTCTTAAAAAACAAAGTGATGTCATAGGCGAAACGGATTAGAATAGCCGGTATCTCGCCCATAATACCTACGCGACAACTAAAAGTCTGGCTAGATGCCGACGTGATGGATGCACAGCCCTTACTACCTGACAAATAAGCAGAAGGCCAAAGTACAGATGAAAAGAGATATCCCGACGATAGCGTATACATTACAGAGATAGGGTAAACGGCCATCCAACTTATCATTTTTTCTGGCAATTATGCAAATGTAGCTGAGGTAGTTTTGGAGTTCAAGAGGAGTTCGAAAGAGTTCTAGAGTTCGAGAGTTCATCAAATACCCTGCCGGTGGCACCCGCATTCGCAAAAATCCAAACTATCGAACTTAATGAACTCTGGCGCAAGGCTGTCTTAGCCCCCTAAAAGGCTGGACTAAAATTGGAAATCAATTTAGTCACAGT
>CAZAVR010000049.1:0-14293 GCA_964488435.1 uncultured Cytophagales bacterium
ACCCAACTTATTGAATATCGGCACCCAGGTATCAATCAACGCATTGCTGGCCTTCGGCGTTACTTTTGTAATTATTACCGGTGGGATCGACCTTTCGTTAGGATCTATGGTCGCACTAACCGGCGTAATTGCCGCATCTTTTGCACACCCGGATACCTATCCTCTGGCCGTTCCACTATTGCTGGCTCTCCTTTCCGGAGTTTTTTTTGGAGGGTTCAACGGGCTGATCGTCACAAGAAGTAAGGTTCCTCCTTTCATTGTTACACTGGGCACGATGACCATAGGCAGAGGTCTCGCCCTGATTCTGAGTAACGGACGGCCGGTGTCCAACCTGTCAGAATCATTTAACTTTATCGGGGGAGGCAAAATAATCGGGATTCCCTGTCCCGTTATCATTCTGGTCATTGCATTCGGTGTATGTACAGTGGTATTGAACAAAACCATCCTGGGCAGATATATGTACGCTATAGGAGGAAATGAAGAAGCTGCCAGGGCTTCCGGCATTGATGTTCGCAAAGTCAAAATGTATGTTTACGCAATATGCGGACTGCTCGCTGCCCTTGCCGGCATCGTGCTTACATCCAGAATCACCACCGGACAACCCAACGCCGGCGCCGGATTTGAACTTGACGCCATCGCTGCGGCCATTATCGGCGGAACCAGTACCTCCGGTGGGACCGGGACGATGACCGGCACGCTGATAGGAGCACTGTTGATAGGAGTGATCAGCAACGGCCTTGACCTGCTTAATGTAAGTTCCTACTATCAACAGGTCGTGATGGGAATCATCATTATCGCAGCTGTAGTACTTGACGGTTTGGGGAAAAACAAAAAATGATTTTTACTCATTCCTGTAATATGCCCCGCCGGATAATTTTTGTTTAATAAATGCCCTGAAAATGCTATCATTTATTCTTTACCTATTCTCCGCAATGAAACGAAATTTTTATACTTACCTCGTAGCCGCTGCCCTGATTTCAGGTTGCAGCCAGTCTTCTGATAACCAGGAAAAAAAAGGCAATGAAGAAGAAATAGTGATCGGCGCGACGATGCTCAGCATGCAAAATGAGTTCATTGTGAATGTGAGCGATGCAATGGAAAAGGAAGCCAAAGCACGTGGCGCCGAACTCGTGGTGGTTGACGCGGGCAGGTCCGCTTTGAAGCAGGTAGAACAGGTCCAGAGTTTTATAGCACAAGGTGTAGATGCAATCCTGCTCAATCCCTGTGAACTTGAGGCCAGCTCTCCCGCCGTAAAACTTGCCATGGATGCCAGAATCCCTATCATCAATGTTAATTCATCCACGACATCCACCCCCACGGCGTTTGTGGGATCCGATGATGCCGAATCCGCCCGAATCGCTATGAAGTATATAGCAGAAAAGCTCGGAGGAAAAGGAAACGTAATTATGATGCACGGATACATGGGTCAGGCTGCGCAAATTCAGCGTGACCTGGGGGCGAAAGAAGTACTGAAATCAAATCCCGGACTGAAACTTCTGGCAGAACAAACCGGTGAATGGGATCGCGCCAAAGCCATGGCACTTACCGAAAACTGGATCCAGTCCTACGGTGATAAGATCGACGCCATTTTTGCTCAGAATGATGAGATGGGACTTGGTGTAGTCAATGCCTTGAGTGCTGCAAACCTGAAAAACAAGGTGATTGTCGTCAGCATAGATGCGATTCCGGATGCACTGCAGGCTGTAAAAAAGGGAACGTTGGACGCAACTGTCTTCCAGAATGCGGACGAGCAAGGCGCTGTTGCAGTAGAAACTGCATTGAAAATCATCAAAGGCGAACCTTTCGAAAAACAGGTGCTGATTCCGTTTAAACTTGTCACCCGGGATAACCTGAGTACATTTTTAAAATAATACCAAAAAATGATTTTATCCCGTCTCTTTAGAACTCATTAGGTTTTTATACCTATTTTTAAACCAGAAATTAAAAATTCTATGTGTATCTGAACCTGTAAACCGAGCGCAGGTAAGATTTACTATTAGCTACTAATTTGAAAAAAATGGCCTTACCCAACAGAAGAAAATTTTTAACGGGTGCTGCATCCCTCACCGGACTTTTGTTCGCAAAGGAGTCCTTCGGTAGCAATATCGCCTTAACCGAACCCACAGACTCCCCTGCCTTGTCAAAAAAAGCCGACCTCATGACTGAAGTCAGGAAGTACCGCAAAATTGACTCACACGCTCACGTATATTTCAATTCACCGGATGCGGATGAAGTAGTGGATATCGCAGACCGTCTTCATATCGGAAAGGGGATCCTAAGGAATTCATTGATTGTAACAACCTGGTGTTCAGGGCAACCAAAAAACATCCGACACGTTTTCTCGCCCAAATGACGCTCAACCCATCTTTTCCTAAGGAATCTATGGAAGAGATTAAAAGATGCGCCGACCTTGGGATCGTCGGGGTTAAACTTTACAACCATGTAAAAATCAATGACCCGTTGTTCTATCCGGTTATTGAGAAATTTATAGATCTAAAAATGGTCATTCTGATGCACATGGGCATAGGAAAAGCCAGGATCAATTACGACTCGCGGGAACCCGCGAACGTCTCGATCCCTTCGGATATGGCTGAGGCTGCCCGCAGATACCCGGAGGCCACTTTTCAGCTCGCCCATATTGGTGGGGGGATCGACTGGGAGGATGCCTGTAAGGCCGTCCAGGACTCTCCGAATGTAATGGTTGATACCTCCGGAAGCAATAATTCAGCAGGGCTTATCGACTGTGCCATGAAGTACGTTGGTGAAGACCGGCTACTGTTTGGCTGTGACAACAGCTTCTACCAGGGGGTAGGACACGTGCTCGCCGGCAACCTGACGGATGTACAGCGCAAGAAAATCTTCTTTGAGAATTACAATAAGCTTCTTCAAAAAATCGGACGTCATGTTAATTGATATAAATACCTACATTGGACATTGGCCTTTCCGGAGAGTCAAAAACAATACCTGCGAAACAATCCTTGAGCGCATGAACAACATGGGTGCCGACCTTTCGGTGCTTAGCAACCTCAACGGCATATTTTATAAAGACGTACAATCTTCGAACGACGAATTACATGAAGCTATAAATTCTTCTAAAAAATTCAAGGACAGGTTTATTCCGTTTGCCACGATCAATCCCATCTACAGCGGCTGGAAACAGGACTTCGAACGCAGCATTTCGAAACTGGGAATGAAAGGAATCCGGCTTTATCCCTTGTATCACGGCTATGACCTTACCAATCCTAATTGCATTGAGCTCGTAAAAATGGCCCGTGATAAAGACCTCCCTGTTGCTTTGCCGCTTCGTATGGTCGACAGCCGGCCAAGTTCCTGGCTCGATATATCCAAAGAGTGGGCGTTGAAAGACGTGATGCCCATCATCAAGGCAGTTCCTGACGCGAAATACATGATCCTGAACATAGCCAATAACCCCCAGCTAAATACCTACAACAAGGCGGAAATGGAGCTTTTCAGAAAGACTCACCTGCTCATGGACACCTCCGGAAGAATGTTGATGGATCTTGGCGGCCTTATAAAGACTTATGGTGAGGATAAATTTGCGTTTGGAACCCACGCTCCCATACTTGATCATGTGACCGGATTATTGAGAATTGAAGCACTGAGGCCGGAAGAAGCAAACGAAACGGTGAAGAACCTTATCAGATCGGGTAACGTAAAAAAAATGCTGGGAATATAGGTTCAAAAAAATAAGAGAGGGAATGGGAAAGCACTCCTTTCTTTTCCCTCTCTTAACAAGGTTGTCTCGACCAATAACGAACCGCTCATATATTAAATATACGAATAATTTTCAGGAATCACAACAAAACAAGTTAGAATTCCAAAATTTGCGAAACTGCACGAAGGTGCATTTATATGCGCAAAAGAGGCAGAAAAGGACGCCATTCTCTTCAATCAGTAAATGATATTGATTTTACAGGGACCGGCCTCTCAACAATTTATTCATCGGAAATACAATGACTCTGTCACCCGCGCTCCTGAAATTAATAAACCAGCCATCTAAAGTAAAAGTCATTTTTTTATTTTACTTTCTGATTCTCGCCACAACTTATCCCAAGTACCTGGAATTGCTCCGTGACCCTTCTCCCGGAGAAACACACGCTTATTTCTTTCAGAAAATTGCACACCCGCTACGTATGCAAACCAAGGTTAAGGATGATACACACGGGTCTAAAATAACCTTCCGTTTGACGGTACCCCTCCTTGCAAAAAGCTTGGGAATAGGATCACAAACATCTGGAAAAGACATCATTTTTTTGTATATTATACAATCCCTTTTACTCATTCCCTTTCTTCTCCTCCTTATTGAACTTGTCTGTAGATTTACCACCTACACGAACGCACTGATCTTTACAGCAGGTTGCTGTTTCACCTATCTTTGTAAAGCTTTTTTCTGGGATTATGATTTCTGGTTTGACGCGTATGCTTATTTTTTCCTGGTGGCCGGCCTCTATTTCCGCAAGCCCTTACCTGTTTTGGTCTGCCTTTCTCTCGCCTGCTGGACGGATGAGCGGGCTTTGATTGCTCTCCCGGGTGTTCTTATATTTCAACTCATCCAGGAGGCAGATTATAGTATACCCCGCAGGTTTTCGGAGTTACGGAAGCTGCTTCTCAGACCAGCGGTAGTATCTGTTTTTCTTACCGGAATAATGTATCTGAGCCTCCGGTTTTTTGCTTCCCAGCATTACAATCTTGTTACTCCGACCGGCAGCGAAGCCGGAGTGAGCCTTTCTATGCTACCCTTTCAGCTAAAAAACCGACTCATTGGTATTTTCCTGATTTTCGAAGGGCTTTGGCTTATTCCTATCATGTGCTTTTATCTTCTTTTCCGAAAGCATCACCTCTTTTTTCTTCTTTTGGGAATCGCTCTGCTTATTCAGATCCTGGTTGCCTACTGCGTTTTTGACATATCACGAAGCCTGGGATATAGCTTCCCCATATTGCTGGTATGTTTCGCTCTCCTTTCCAGAAGCAACCCTTCCCAAACCCGTCAACTTCTGGTACCAGGCTCTCTGGCCTGCCTTTTCATTCCCACTCAGTTTCTAATCTATTTTCCAAGACAAATCCCGGCAACCGTTTTCTCTTTAGATGAACTAGCCACCACTTTTTTGCCGTTTGTAGCCCGCTTTATACATTGAACATCGCACCCGCAAAAACTGCCCGGCTTTTCAATCTCAAAAACCTTAAAAAAAGATTAGAAAAATCGGAAATACCGGGTGAGTAATTTGAATTTCTATTGTAGATTAGCAGGATATTTTCCCTTCAAAAAAAATGTATCAACTAAACCCCAGACTCGCATCAGAGATATTTGATGGTGAGTACATTATCGCAAATCTGGACACAGGACTTTACTACAGTGTGCAGGGTATTGCCGTATCTTTGATAAAGGCACTGCCAGCTCAGGAACCGTTTCTGATTATGAAAAAAATAGCTCAGGCATTTGGAGAACAGAGTGAGCTTGTGGAACAGGATCTTAAGCATACTTTTCAGCAACTTATCGACGAAGAGATTATTCTGCAAAATCCTTCCGATCTCCAACCAGAAGGCGAGGATTTAACATGGCCGGAGCAATATGTACCATCGAAATTCAATCGCTATGCCGACATGCAGGATCTCCTCCTACTTGATCCCATACATGATGTTGATGAAGCAGGATGGGCTGTAAAAAACAATGAATAAACCCTGCTGAATTGACCCTTTCTCAATATTTTGAAGAAGTCCTGTCTCAGGTTACTTCTGCCAGTTCCTGCATCACGGACAAGCTCGTGTTGGCAGGACGTACCGTGCATCTAAATACACAATCCGAGGACCTGCGGGCGCGTCTACTGCCTTCCTTGTCCCACCTGTCAGCCCCGATGGATACGGACAATCCTGCACTAACTATATGGTATGCTGAGGATAAGAATCTGCCGGCGCGCCTGAAAGCCCCACCCTGGCAGGGATTCAATGCACAAGGATACAACGCCGATCTATTGCAAGACGATGTTCAGATATTTTTTCAACCCTGGCAAAAGCAGATCTTTCTTTACTCAAGATCTGAACGTATAGGCATCTACTGGGCACATAACGCCGAAGAAGTTCCCTGGTGGGAGTCTACCTTTTCTTTCAGGGTGATTTTTCACTTCTGGACGCGCGACTTACCCTCCCAGCTGATTCATGCCGGTGCAATGGGCCGGAATGGCTCAGCTGTGCTTATTACCGGGCAAAGTGGTTCAGGAAAGTCGACGTCCTGTCTCCAGCTGCTTCGCCAGGGATACCAATACCTGGGCGATGATTATGTCTGGATAGAACATACCGGGGATACCCCATCCGTCCATACACTTTTCCAGACAGCTAAGGTAGAACCTGAAAATTTGCATAAGCGCTTCTCTGACTGGCTTCCGCATGTCACCAATGCCGAATACATGCAGCAGAAAGCAATATTTCACATAAGCGAGATGTTTCCCGGCTCCGTTATCAAAGAGGCAAAGCTGAAGGCCATTCTGTTACCGCGTGTAGCTGGTCAGGAGGAAACGGAGTTTGAAAGAACGAATCCTACGCGTGCGCTCTTTGCCATGGCTCCCACCACCCTCCATCACTTACCTCATAATAGAGAGGCTTCGTATCAAAAACTGATGAATATTACGTCTGCCCTACCTTCTTACCATTGGAAACTGGGGTATGACCTTGGGAAATTTTATCAATCATTTTCCGATTTTTCCGCTAATGAAATGTCCTGGAATTAGTGTCGTTATTCCCACTTACAATAACGGTCCCGAAATCAACCGGGCGATACTTAGCATCCTCAACCAGGACGCCTTACTTGCTGGTCGGTGCACTGTAGAAATAATCATCGTCAATGATGGTTCGGATCCCGGGTTTATGCCGGCATTGCTGGAGCTTCCTGCGACCTATCCGGAATCCATTCTTATCCACCAGGAAAAACAATCCGGCCCCGCTGCCGCCAGAAATCGCGGAATAAAGCAGGCCTCAGGTGATTTCATAAGTTTTCTTGATGCAGACGATGAATGGCCTGTCAGTAAATTAAGTCTGCTGCTACCTTTTTTTGATGACTCCCATATTGAGGTAGCCGGGGGTAAGATCAAGTATCTGTTAGAGGAAGGTCTCGCACCTCTCAGAATGAAATATGAAGATGAAGAAAACAGGCTTACGCATGTGCATCTGGGGGCGACACTTGTCAGAAAAAGTGTGTTTGACAAAAAATACTTCTTTTTTAACGAAGATTTACGTTTCAGCGAAGACGTTGACTGGTGGTTTCGCCTTCGTGAAAACAATATCGGCATTATTATTTGTGACGAAACCACACTTCTTTATCATGTGCATGGGCAAAACATGTCTTATGAGAAAAATATAGACGAATTAAAAATTCTCAACATCCTCCACCTATCGTTGTCCCGCAGAAAAAATATGAACACCGAGCAAAAAATACCCCAATTGAAAGACTTCCTGGTAAGAAAAGATGATCCGCTCATAAGCGTTGTTTTACCCCTCTACAACGGGAAACACCTGATCAAAAATACGATTGACCATGTCATAGCCCAAACCTACAAAAATTGGGAACTTATCGTGGTAGATGATGGGTCCACCGATGGTGGAAGTGACTTTGTAAGAGCATCTTACCCGGGGGTTACCGTATTACGTAAGGACAATGCTGGTGTCGCTGCCGCCAGAAACACCGGGATTACCGCGGCGAATGGCGAATTCATTGCCTTTCTGGATCAGGATGATGAGTGGTTGCCTGAAAAACTGAGACGACAGTTGGACCTGCTCATATCTGATCCGTATTGTGCATTTGTGACATGCAATCAACATTTCGTATGTCAGGAAGGAGTAACCATGCCCTCCAATTTCAGTCTAAAACTTCTGGAAGAGCACCGGGGTTTTGTACCTAGCGCTTTGCTTGTGCGCAGGCACGCTCTGGCTACCGTAAAAAACTTTGATGAATCTCTCATCGTAAGCAGTGATATGGAGTTGATAAGGCAGCTCAGGGGAGCTGGATTTAAGGAAAACAATGTGGACGAACTCCTGCTGAAAAAATGGTTTCATGGGGAAAATGCCAGTACAGAAACAAAATTGATGCGCACAGAAATCCTGGCATTACTACACAGACAAATAAAAAGAAAATGAACCAGCCGGCAGTTGACGTAATCATCATTGTTTACAACGGCGAAAAATTCATTGAAGAGGCCATTGTATCTATTCAGAAGCAAACATTTCAGGATTTCAACATTGTTATCGCCGACGACGGCTCCACAGATGCAACTCTTAAAATCGTAAAAGATATCCGTGCATCGGATCCGCGCATAAAAATTCTTGAACTCTCCCATGCGGGTATATCTGCCACTTTAAATGCCGCAATCCGCTTCAGCACCGCGGACCTGATTGCCTTCCTGGACTCAGACGATTTATGGCATCCGGAAAAACTCGAGCGGCAAATGAGTGCACTCGAGCGAGGCAACGAGGATGTCTGCTTTACAATGATGGAGGAATTTGAAAGTTTCAACGAAGATTCCTCATCCACCTTCAAAGCGCGTATCGGTCCGCTGAAAGGCTTTCTGAAAATCACATTTCTGGGAAAAAGAGAACTATTCGAAACCTATGGAATGTTTGACGAAGAGCTGAAAGTAGGGGATTTTGTAGAATGGTATAGCCGTGTGATCAGGGATGGCAAAACCGCCATTATGCTTGATGAGGTGTTGGCTTACAGGAGGGTTCATGACCACAACACTACTGCTTCTATCAAGAAAACTGCCTTCCTTGATGTTCTCAAATCTCACCTGGCCGAGAAACGTAAAACAATGGAAATGTAGTTTATGAAAGACCATTTCAGAGACTTCAGTTGGCCGAATCTTCTACAGATGATTCCGGCAAAGCAGCTCGTACTCACAATATCATATGGCGTCATAAGAATTGGAATTTCTCTCCTATGGCCCTACATGCTTTACCGCATGGTCAGGAATGAAGAGCAGTGGTCCGCCGAACAGCTGTCTGCAGGCATCGTCATTGTACTTGTCCTTTTTATTATATCGGCGACTGTCTCCATAAAACAGTCCGCGATAAACCTGAACATTCTACAGGAGTTCTCCGGCAACCTCACCGATAGCATCTGGCGCAAAATGGCCCATCTCGACTGGCACACGTTTCATGGCAAAAATCGGGTTTACTATTACGACATGCTAATGGTGGAGGCCTGGAGATTACGAGGAGGAGTGAATGCCCTTCTTGATACCCTGCTGGTCAATTCCGTTATAGCAGGTGTACTCACTTTATTTGTTGCATTTATAAGTTTCCCTCTTTTTATACTGTGTCTGGTCGGGCTATTAACTACCGTCGTTGTACAAGCGCTTTCCATGAAAAAAGCCAGGCCTTACATGAAGGACTTCCATGATGCCTGGCGACATCAGCATCACTGGATATCAAAAAGTGTGGATCAATTCGACCTGATCAAACTCCAGAGGGGTTATGAAGAGTCACTGAATCTTCATCGTAGCCACACGTCTGCATTTCTGGCCTCAAATGCCCGAATGATCACCAATCAATCCAAATGGCGGAACATTAATCAGCTTATCGGAAATATGGTGCGGGTGGGCATCTTGATCACAGGTCTCTATTGGGTTCAGATAAATTTAGTCTCTTTGCCTGAATTGCTTTTGGTGTTCCTTATAGTAACAGTCATACAAGGTACGCTTGTGCATACATCTGGTGCTTTGACCGGCTTTATGGAAAGTCAGGAGGCAATGAAGACTATCCAAGCGTTTTTTGAGTTGGAAGAAGAGCCTCTCCGTGAACCGGTAGAAATAGAATCTATCGACAAGATCTCCATTAAAAACCTGGGCTTTACCTTTTCTGAGGGAACAACACTTCTGCAAACCGACATTCAACTGGAAAAAGGGAAAATTTATCTCTGGAAGGGAAAAAATGGTACAGGGAAATCTACTGCGGCACACCTTCTTCTCGGCTTTCTCTCCCCTCAAAAAGGACATTTGGAAATTAATGACCAGGAAGTCCAATGGGATACATTGAAAGGCATACGAAACCGCTTTTCCTTTCTGAATCAGTACTCCCCTGTATTTATGGGAACTGTAAAAGAAAATGTTGTTTTTGGAAAAGTTGAAAAAAAAGAAGCTTGGACAAATGTTGTTGACACCTGGCTGTCTACGCTTTTACCCAATGGGGATAATATAGGAGAGCGCACGATCGGAGACAGAGGAGAAGGGCTATCCGGAGGTGAGGCTAAACGAATTGCCCTTATAAGAGAGCTTCTGCATAATTCAGAGATCATGATTCTGGATGAACCGCTCAATCACCTGGATCAATATGCCATCGAAACTCTGAAACGGGAAGTAGCCAGGTTGAAGAAGAATACCATTATTATCATTATCAGCCATCAGCCAGGCTTCGAAGATATCGCCGACGAAATAAAACAATTCTAATATGGCAGACGACCTTACTCCCATCCAGGATCTGATTATCAAAGCATGCCTTGCCGATTCAAAGACAGATCAACAAAAATGGGTAGCCGAATGGGAAGAAAAAGTAGTCATACATGACCTGGACTACAGTTCGTCCCGACTCATTCCCTATTTCTTTCACAGGAACCAGGCTTCTGAGATAACCACCAAACACGACAACCGCCTGAAAATCATTTACAAACATTGGTGGTTAAGAACACAGCATATTACAGATCAGCTGAACAAAGTACAAGCTGCATTGAGAGAAGTAGACGTGGCTTACGTATTAATCAAAGGCGCAGCCATAAGGAACTACTATAAACAGCATGAGCTCAGGCCGATGGCCGACTTCGATCTCCTGGTTCACCCCGAAATACTTGACAAAACCCTGGAAACACTTACTGGTTTAGGCTTTGTTCCAAATCTCAATACGGCGCAATGCCTTAAAGAAGCCCGGGGAATGATGATGGACTTTATGCACGGCATAGAATGCACACATCATACAATGGATGTGCGCGTGGACATTCATTGGCGTATAGGCTCCTTCTGCTCGTTATCCTTCACAGAAAAACTCTGGTCAAACCTGGACGACTACCCTCCTTTTCCCGGAGCAAAACAGCCCAGACTGCCCTATGAGGTTTTTATGCTTCTGATGCACGCAGCCGTAAACAAAAGTATGGACAACCTTAACTGGATCATCGACATGGTAGTCATCAATGCCAATAGTGATCCGTCGTTTTGGAAAGAAGTCCGGGAGATTGCTAAAGAAGAAAAAAAAGAACGTATTCTCGACTATGCCTGTGCTATATTAGCCGGCTATGGCGTCCGTGCCCCCAACCCTGGCGGGGCTATCCGCCCTCCCGCTCTGTACCCGCTTTCCGACGCACAAAGCAAGCAAATGAATTTTCTCCGTTTGTATCGCACCAAATTCAACAATATATGCTTCCAGGTCAGACATCTTTTCCCAAATGCAAACCGTCTGGCATTTGGATACCAGCTACTCCGAAGGATAAAATTTTATTTCTTTTTACAAGAGCTCCGGAAAAGAGGAATATCTGTAATGCCGTAAAATCCCATCAGGAAAGAGTTATCCAAAAAGAAAATAAGCAATTATCAAGGTAACGAATATATTGAATGTCTGTGCGATCAGGAAAGCATACAACGGCTTACGATTTTCGGCGTTAAGCAGATCTGCAAACCGGGTTTCCAGACCTATACTTACGAATGCCAGCGCAAACCAAAGCCCCTGCAGACTTTTAAGGCTTCCTTTTACTGCTTTGATAGATTCGGCATCCAGGACAAAAGAGAAAAGCAATGACGCAGCCATGAAACCCAGGATGAATTTCGGAAACCTCTCCCATATCACCGCAGCTGAAGGTTTACTTTTTTGAACCATTTCAGACTTGTTTTTGGTATAGGTCCAGTAGATACTGATCGCAAAAGCAGCCACACCCAACAGCACGTTTTGTGAAAACTTAACAATGGTACTGATTTTTAAGGCTTCTTCTCCGGCAAGTGTACCGGCCGCCACAACAGCTCCACTTGTGTCAATGGTACCACCGAGCCAGGCACCTGTTACAGCTCCCGAAAGGCCCATGTATTCCGCTGCGTAGGGCATAAAAAGCATCATGGGAATGGCTGTGATCAGGACCAGGGAGATAACGTAGGAAAGTTTTTTACTATCACCCTCTATTGCTCCGGAAGTTGCGATCGCGGCAGAAACCCCGCAAATAGATACCGCAGAGGAAAGCATTATAGACAGCTCATCATCTACTTTGAGTTTCTTACATATCCAGAAAGCAAAATACCATACCGATATCACGACTACTAATGCCTGCAAAAGTCCAAGCGAACCCGCTTTCAGGACATCTCCGAAAATTACATTGGTTCCAAGCAAAACCAATCCTATTTTCACAAATAACTCGGTAGAGAGGGAACTCCTCAACCACTGCGGGATCGCAAACAAATTCCCGATCAGCAACCCTATTCCCAAACTGAAGATAACAGCTTCCAGATTGAGATCATTCATTACTTTGTTCCCGGCCAAAAGCAACGCACCGCAAGTGAGCATAAACACTACCGGGAAACCCATCAGTATAGCCCGGACCGACCTGCCGGTCATAGCGATACCGGCGATGGCGACCGTATAAGTAAATGCGAATTGCTTAAGTATAAGCAATGTATTGGACGAACTAAAAACCTTCTCCGAAAGGTCCCCGGCGTTAGTCCAGCCAAACGCCGGTGCGGGCACAACGATTCCCAGCAGCGACAACGTTATTATCAGCAAACCAAGTACAACGACGGTCCAATCCTCGGTCATTAATGTTTTTGCCTGAGCAGATTCTGTGCTATCTGACATTGAAATAGAATTTTGGAGGAAACGCAACTGCCTGTTATTGAGAAAATCCGACAGATCTGATTGGTTCAGGTCCGCTCGCGACAGCGCCTCACAAAGTTAATTAGAACAACTTAGGAAGTAAACAACCGGTGAATATTTATATGGTAAGAAACACCGTAAGCTGTCAATCTCACATAACTCGCTTTAAATGCAAAAAGCAGAAAATATCAATTCTATCCGAAAACGTTCATTTCCAACGACAAATGCATCCTAACTTTCACCGCCGAGCACTTTCTCATAAGCACGTCTCGGCATACCCCTTAAATATACTTGCCCGCAAAAACTGTAACCGGCCCGCTCAAAAGTTTTTATCATAGCGATATTGTCAAAATTGGTATCGGCTTTCAGACTGTAAATTTTGCTTTTAACAGCAAAATCCTCCACATTATCAAGAATTGCTTTTGCTAACCCCTTGCCGATGTATTGTTCCGAAACCGCAACTCTGTGCACGACTACGAAATCTCCATTTGTAAGCCATTTACCCTCGATGTTCTGATATGCCGGTTCATCGTTGATGATCACGGCACTATATCCGGCTATGGCTTCGCCGTCAGTAAGTACATATCCTTCTCCCCTTTCTATATCTTTCATGACAGCCTCCTGATTCGGGTAGCCGTCCTGCCATTGGTTACTGCCATCCGCTTTCCTTCGGGCTATTGCCGTCCGCAATATTTCCCATATCTGAGCAGCATCGCTAATTTCGGCTTTTCTGAATTGATACTTCATGACTCCCTTTTTTTGCCGTCAATTGCTATTACTGACTATCCCGACTATTTTCGTCTGAGCATGAAGGGTGAGATGGTTTGCTTAGGTAGATCTGGTCCCTCCACAGACAATTCAAAAACAGCGAGGTCACGCTCGTTGAAGTACTCTACACGAAGCGGATGAAGACCGGCTTCAAGCAGAATCTGATCCCCCATTTGCGTTTTCCTGTTTTCGCGGTTTACCAATCTCTTATCGTGCACGGACAGCCGTACCTTATCGTCACCATGCCCTGAAAAAGTATAAAGGCCTCTTTCTTTCACTTCAATATACCCATCAAAGGTAACACCGAAGTACTCCTTTCTATGAGGTATTTCCTGGAGTGAGAGAAAGGATGTTAGACCTGTTTTAACATCGTTCTTTTCATACTGGTCAAAAGGCAGTTTTTCTATAGCCTGGGACGTGTAATAGCTATATTGCAGACCGCGTTGGAGATTCTGCAGTGATACAGCGCTATGGAAATTCTCCTTTTTGAATTCTGCAACGACTACCGGGCTGCGATGAGTGTTTGTAAAAGTCGCTATCTTAAGGGTACAGGTCTTGTCAATAATAAGTTTACCCTTGTATTCAGGAGCATTTACATCCGGATCGTTCCCGTTTAGTGTGTACCTTATTTTCTGATTCTCAAAAACAGGCCTAAGTTGAATGTTTAGTTTGTCTGCAA
>CAZAVR010000050.1:0-14224 GCA_964488435.1 uncultured Cytophagales bacterium
TTAGGGAGTCGGTTGTCGCTGATACGAGCTTGTATTGCGGGTTGCTTAACAAGCTACCATCGCTCACGTTGAAAAAGTAACCTTTGTAAAGTCCAAATACGCCGTCTTTGGTTTTGTGCCAGTCCAGTTGTTTGGCAATCTTTTTAGCTTTTGGGAAAATCATATCGAGGAGGTGTTTCTTTGATTGTGAGGGTTTGTTGTTATCGGGTGCTGCCTGTTTCAATGGCTGCTTTCTTCTGTGTTTCCTGTTCAGATCATTCGACAGGTACTGAATATACTTGGTTTTAGGAAGTCTATACTCGCATGACAGTTGTTTTTTTGCTATCAGGTGTCTGCGTCTCAGCTACTAAAAGTTCAGTATGCCAAAAATCTGATCATGAGGTATGTTTAAATCAACAAACTGGAACTTAGGCGATGCGGTCTGTCTAAGTAAATTGTACAATTTCCAACTTTCGGTATCTGAGGACAAATAGAACATCACAGATTTTTCACAATCGGCTTGAGCAAAGAGCTTTGTGTCGTTTGGAATAATGTTTCTCTCATTTAGATCCAACTTGCCGGCTTTTCTAGCCAGAAATGCAATTTTTGCAAATTCGCCTGTTCGTTTTGCATGGTTCAGATTAAACGGAACAATTTGTAAGTTTTTTAAAGGCAGTTCGTGGACATCTCCTCCAACGCAGTATTCTGCTATGCTGATTGCGGAAACCAGCAGGCCCACTTCATTCTGCAAAAAGTAACGAAAATAACCTTCGGCATTCTTAAACAACGGATCGTTATCATTCAGAAAGCGGAGAAAAAAGCTTGTATCCAGCAAAACGGCCTTTTTGTGGGTCATGTCCTACCTCTTATTTCGCTCAACCATTCATCGGGGTTGATGTCCGTTAACCAGTTTTTCTTGGCTTTTTCCCTCAGAGCTTTCAAATAGTGCTCGTCGTACTTTGGTTGATAATCAATTAGCTCCACGAATTTAAGCGTGGAAGTGTCTATTTCTCCTGTTTCAGAATGCTGTTTACCAGTCGCACGAATCCCGAAGGTTTTGTATAGCAGGTTGTCGTCATATTTCTCCAGGAAACTAATGGGCGTCTGAATGCGGAGGGTGCCGTGGTCTTCCGTGGAGATATGAATGTTTGCCTTGTCTTTTCCTCCGGCGTTGGTTACTCTTCCATAGAAATAAAATTCAGCGTCTGCCCAGATAGACTCAGTTCTGTAAAATTGGGTGGTTCGGTCTACCTTTATCTCGTTCGTATGTTCAAGTGAGGTGCTGATAGAAAAGGAGTAGTTTCTTTTTGCAGCAGTATCCTGAATTTTCTCGAGTGCCCTTGCTGTCTTCACATCAAGGAAATCAATGCTTTGAACCTGTGCGACTAGCCCGATGATGGCATTGAAGCCGATGATATATTGTAGGGATGTCTTAAAAATATGTCTGACGGAACCGTCTTCTATACGGTAACTGATAACAGGTCTATCGTTTTTGTCACCGGAGTACAATAGATCTTCCGCATTTTCCAGCATAGTCATCAGTTCCCGGATATCATAGTTGTCCGGGGTGAGGTCAAGGTTGCCCTTTGATCCTGTGATTCTGATTTCTACATAGCCTGTTTTGTCCATTAAACAAATTTAGCGATTATTTTGTCGAATTGGAACTGGTGATGGAATTGTGAATTGGTTGTTATGTCGGATCGTATCTTGGAACGGAATAATATTTGGTTAGACGGGTTTGACTGGCCGGGTTGGTTTCTTATTTGGATTCTGTGTTTTAAGAAATTCTTTAGTATTTGTTTTTGTTAGTATTAATCGGAATAATTTTTGGTTTGCTATTGAGGGTATACCTGTTGGTTTCGTGCTTAAAGGATAGGAGATTTCCCGACTCCACTTCGTTACGCTTCGAAATGACGCTTGTTTAAGCGCTATGCCGAGTGTTTTCCTACTGTCTTTACCTTTCGTATTTCTTCTTCAGGTCGTTGGCCAGGTTGCTGAACACGTAGTCATGTTCCTGTTGAATTCCCAGCTCTTCCAGGGGTTGCCAATAGAATCGCGGGGTCAAAACAGACGTGTAGGTGGTAATTCTGGTCAGCCGGCAGCTGCCTTCGCCGACTTTGTCGAAATAGTAAATGGCTTCTTTAAAACCGAGCCAGTTTCTTCCGACGAGCTGGTAATCGATCACGTCCATTTTTAAAACCTTTCCGCGTTCAAGTTCAGTAATCCGCTCTGTAATGGTTCCGCTTCCAAAGTCATGGGTACTTGATTTTCCTGCTTTGAAATAGCAGGTTCTGAGGCCGCCCACTTCTTCTTTTTCTAACACACACTTTGTGGGTATAGGCAGATCAAAATACATCAGGTAAGGTTTGTCGGCATCCAGGGTGTCCACGGATTTGATGGCGTCGTAAACCTGTTCGGGGGTGTAATTAAAAACCTGCGCGGTTTTTACGGCTACGATCACCTCCTTCTCCTTTTTTAGAAAGTGTTCGGCCGGGGCGGCAATGAGGAACGGAACCAACGGAAGCAGCAGGACGGAAAGCCGGTTGGTGTCTTTGATCTCGCGGTACCTTCTTGTCAGGTGGGTGATTACATAGCCTATGAAGATAAGCGGGATGACTATGGGCAGTGTCATCACAATACAAAGCAATCCCGAAAGCCCCGGGATGGTAAGACTGATCAGAACGATGGCCGTCGTGATCAAAGCGCCCCAAAGTATGTATTTTTTATTGGGCATCGCGCCAAGGGACACACCCAGGACGATCGGCAGGAGAATAAAGAGAACCCAGCTGTAGTTGACAAGGCCCATAAGGAGGAAAGCAATTCCTGTTCCAAGAAAAAGGAGTGTCAGGAGGATGGAAAGCTGGAAGCTCCAGTCTTTGAGTACATCTTTCATAGTGGTATACGTTTGTTGATGGTGGATAATGGTTGTGGCCTGGCAGGGGCCTTCAATTTGTTGATGCGATACCTTTTCACCGGTTTGATGTCAAATTATAAACTTCACCGGTGGCTGCGATGATTACAGCGTGTAGTTCAGCGTACAACTTATGATTACTCACTGATTTATACAAATTTGTGGTTGTATTTTTTGGGGAGTGTCATTGTGAAGTAGTGACCTGAATGACATAGCAGACGATTTGTTTCGGGAGATTGGGCTGGGTATTTGGGTAGCGTGTAAATCTCCCAACCGTTAGAATTCTCTTTTCTCTTCCTTTGTTCTGAAACGGAATATGGTTTCACCTCTTCGCTAAGTCGTTGAAGACGGAATACGATAACCCTCCCGTTTTCAGAACAATGCCGGATATGACGATACCTGTGATAATGAAATTCCTCCGGAGCACCGGAGTTTTTTGCCTTCTTCTGCCGGTATGGGCCGCCGGACAAACTGTTTTTAACGAGCGTGATCCTTCAGTCATTGCGCTTTCCAATGACAAGATATCGGTGGGTTTTGATCGGGTCACCGGCGCGCTGGTTCTCCTTCAAAACAAAGCCGGCGGAGACAATTATCTGAAAGCCGGCAAGGGCGGAAATCTTTTCCGGATTTTCCCTGACCCCATGCGCGGGCCATCACTTTCCGCGGATGTGTACAAATACAGATCTGGAAACGGAGTGTGGGAACCAGGCTCCGGTAAGCTAAAGGAGTATACCTATCGCGCCGGTGTCGACGGAGGAGAGCTGTCACTGACTTATCTTTCCCCGGACAGTAGTTTGGTGGCGGCTTTGAAAATGATACTTCGCCATCAGGCAGCATATATCGATTGTAGCCTGGATATATGGAATGCCTCAGCTAAGCCGAGGGAAATGTACGCCTCATTCCCTTATCTATCGGGCTTACAGATAGGCGATAATTCATCAGATCATCTGACGATTGATATGTGGGACAGGGGATATCCGGGTGTCGAAGCCTGGAAGAAGGCACTTGGGGGGATATACGGCAGGGAAGCATCCATGCAATGGCAATGCGTCTACAAACCCCATACGGATCGGCAGGAGGCGGGAGAGGGGATGGCGTTTATGGTGATGGATACCTCGTTGAAGAACAAAATACTCGGGACATTCCCGGGCGGAGGAATGCAGGCGTTTTATTTCGACAGGCATACATTGGGGGCCGGTCAGGTATATGCATTCCCTCCGGTCCGTTTGCAGGTGTTTTCGGGGAGCTGGAGAAAGGCCGCAGAAAACTATGATGCGTGGTTTAGGGATGCTATGTCGCCGCGCAGCACTCCGGACTGGTACCGCTCTGTGGGCATGCGCGGAAGCGGTTGGTTCCCTCCGCCGGGTGGATCGGATCCACGTTACCCTACCCTTACACCTACAACGATGACTTCCTATCGTGATCTTTTTATGATGTATGCCGACAGGTACGACGATGTGATCGAGTTTGCCCAATGGAACGATGAGATACGTCAATGGCCCGAAACTTATGGACCGTGGATGTCATCCGGATTGCTTGGCTTTCGTGAAGACCTGGGTGGGGAAGCGGCTTTCAGGGAGGGTGTAAGAAAAGTGCACGAGGCAGGAAGGCGTGTGGCGATGTACGTGGCAGGGTACGGGATCAGGACCAGCAGTCCGATTTTTCAGGGCGACAGCTGGAAACAATGGGCCATTGAACACGAGAACGGAACGTATAACTATGACTATCGCGAAGGAGAGAAAATTCACGGTGTGTTCGTTTGTCCCGGCTATAAGCCCTGGCAGGATCACATCATAAGTGTATGCAAAAGACTTGCACGTACAGGCATAGACGAAATCCGGCTGGATGAGCTGGGTTTCCCGTTCAAGTCTTGCTATAACGCCCATCACGGCCACAGCAGCCCGCACGATGCCAACCGTTGGATGAAAGATTACCTTCACCGGGTACGAATGGCAATGGATTCCATCAATCCTGAGTTGGTCATTACTACGGAATATTTTGTGGATTATTTCAGTCAATATACAAACGGGGCACTGGTGATGGATTACAGTGGTAAGGAAATCGACGCGATGAAAGTGGCTATGCCTCATTATTTGCCCTTGTCCTACCATGCCGGAGCGGCAGAAGCGGTTATTACCGGTGCGGTACCGGGAAAGGCGACTGCGCAACGGAAAGACTGGGCCTGGACGCATGTAGGTAGCAACCCCATTCATGGGTATGGCACTACGCCGGATGTGGAGATGAAGTGGCACAACCTGTTCCTGACCTTTGCGCCCGCGCTGGTCTATGGAAAAGTCCATAGCGGGGATCCTGTGGCCGTGAAAGATAGCCTCTGGAGCGGGCACCTGTGGGAGACCAGTGGTTATGCACTGGTGACGGGTGGCTATGATGATGCGCGTCCGGTACCCGGAGGGAAGGTGGAGGTCATCATTCCCCGTTTTTCGGGCGGAAAGTTCGCCTACGAACTGAATCTCGTAACAGGGAAGGTATCCGGAATAGAAAGTAAAGAAAGGGCAGATGGAAAGAGGAACTTAGTGCTTTCTGCGCCGGTTTCGGCGGTGTTTTTCCCCAAGGCTACCTGCCCGGCGCTGCCGGTTTTCAAAGAGATGAAACCGGCGAAGGGAAAACTATCGGTGACGGTCGGATTGTTGTCAGAGTGGACCCCTGCATCGGTGGGTAGCAGCGACCTCCGGATCAGCGCGCCGGGGTTTAGGGTTTCGCGTATATCGGTTAAAGGCAAGACCCTTACTTTCGATCTTCAGCCTGAAGGAGAGCGCCCGCCGGGGAACTACTATTTCAGGGTAGAGGGAAAGGTGCTGCCGTTGAGGCATTGGTTCAGGTGGGAGTGAACGGAGTAGTGTAGTGTCATGTCAGCCGTACTCGAGCGTCATGTCGACCGAAGTGGAGACATCTCCTATTTATACGGTACCTGCTACCTGCCCGGTGGCTGAGCTGAACCGAAGCCACCGCCGTCGAAGCCCTTCTTACACATGATCATGTAAAAAGGATAATTCTCCTCCACCTCCGCAATTTCAAAAAGACCCGCTCTGTTGAATTCTTGTTCTATCGATTCCCTGTCGTAAAAGAAAATCTTCACCCCACCGAACATTTCAAACCTGTCCTGGCCGATGGCGATTCCCTGACCGTATGTTTTCGCTCCTTTTGTTATGGTCGTAAAGATCATGAAACCATCGTCGGCGAGCTGGCTGTAGCAGTCGGCGATTAGTTTTGCTCTTTCGTCTTTGTCCAGCAGGTGGATCAGCCCGTAACAGTATATTCCCTCATATTTTTTGTCGTCAAAAGGCATGTCTGTCACGGAGCCGTGATAGATGGTCAGGTTGTCGCCAAAATGTTTTTTAGCCAGTTTAATGCCTGTTTCGGAGATTTCAATACCGGTTACCTCCATGCCATTGTTTCTGAAAATGCCGGCATTTCGCCCATAACCAATGCCCGGAATCAACACCGTCTTTACCTTTCTGACCATAAAAAAATCATTGGCCAATACGGTGCATCGGGAAGGTTCCAGCCCCCACATTTCCTGCTTGTCTTTAAAAGCCTCTTCCCAGAATTCTGCCATCGTCTTGTTTGATAACTTACTGACAATATTTTTTCAATAGTTCCGCCTCGGTCCCGTTTTTCTTAGCTCTGGCCGCCAGCCATTTGAGGAGCGGGGTGGTCAGGGACATCAGACCCGGCAGGCGCATGTCACTCATGATCCCGCATACGGCCAGGTGTGTCAGACTTTTGGGGACTGCCTTGTCATTGTAAAGCCCGTCGGCGGCCAGTCCGTGGAGAATCCTGAGGGTGTTTTCAAAACCCTTATGTCCCGGACGGACTTCATTTCTGAACCGGATTCCTGTATTTCCCGGATTGAAAAAACGGTGTACTTCTCCTTTTTTTACGAGGTAAGATTCTCCCGGCGCCAGTTTTTTGGTCTGCCTGTTTTTCAGTTCCAGGTATAAATCGCCTTCTATGGCCGTAAACAGTTCGGTATAGGTGGTGTGGTAATGCAGGGGATTCCCTCCGCCCGGCGCCAGCGTTATTTCCAGGTCAGAGACTACGCCATCGGTTTCGTCGGCGGTTTGGTTGAAGGTGACGGTTTCTTTAAGTACCGGGTTGTAAATGGTTTTTTGCATGGCAAAGGGGTATTTTTCACTTGTTCGGTAATGTTAGAAAAAATTCTTAATTCTATATTTATACAGGCCCTATAGAGCCACTTTCTTTTCACGGATGTAGCCTAAATGTGCCGCTGTCACCTCATCGGCGGACCGCCTGAGCGGATCGAAGGGCTGGGGTGGAGGCGTTCGGGATGATGCTTCGACAAGCTCAGCATGACAGGCTTATTGCGATAAGCTGAGTACGCCGATCATCAGGGACATCAAAAGCAAAATCAGGGTGTAATTCTCCATCGGGTGGGGGAATGGGGCTTTATTGAGTTCTAAAGTTAATCAGTTCGGTGAATTTTAGTTCAATAGTTATTTTAGTTCGTAAGTTGGCGATTGGCGAACTATAGAACTTTTTTAACTCATGAACTTGTGAACCCATATTATTTAGTAATTCATGAAATCGATGTACAAGTCGTAAAGTCTTTTGCGAAGATATTTGACGGCATAGTGTTTGCGAGACAAAAGCGTATTGACCGATACACCGGTAATTTCGGCGACTTCCTTTACCGGTAGTCCGTCCAGTTCCGTAAGTGAAAAAGCCTCTTGTTGTTCCAGGGGCAATGCTGATAAAGCTGCGTTGAATTCTTCCCAGACCAGCGAACGCATGTACTCCGTTTCGGGTGTTGGGTTATCGTCACCAAATAGCAGCTCCGAGAACTCCTCCAGTACGTTCCCTTCTTCGTTATGCCGGTCCGTGGGCCACTCCTCTTCCTTGTTTTTCTTCTTTTTGTTGATGATGGTATTTCGGGCTACCCGGTACAGCCAGGCGCCCGCCTGCTCGATAGGGCTGATGTTATTTTCGATGGTTTTGATCAGCTGGTAGAATACGTCCTGTAGAATATCCTCCGCATCTTCGCTGTTGGCGACCCGTTTACGGATGAATGATTTCAGGCGGGGCTGATGCTCTGCGATAAGCCGGCCGACATCCGGCTTATCGGCTTGTTCGTTAATTTCGTTCGGTTTGTTCTCCATGTGCTTCTGTATCACAACGTTCCCTCCCGAAGGGAGGGCCAAAGCCAAACTTCCGTCTTTTGCTGATGAACTCTTTTCTTTGCTCCGGGGTCATGTTCCTCCATTTTTCATGGATCGGGTGTCCCTGTCCAAACCGCATCATCCCGTTGCCCCGGAATCCGAAGCGACCGAACAGGATCCGGCTCAAGACGAACAACCCCAGGGCCTGCCAGAAATTGATAACAGTCAATCCGAAGATATCAGGTATCAGCAGGTTCCACAACGCCATGATGATACCGCCGGCAGCAGCCAGTGCGACTATAGCGAATAAAGCTATTTTTCCTCTTCTTGGTTTCATTTTTGTCTATTTTTAAAGTGATGATTCCGTCAGTTTATCTGCAATTTTTGTTTTTGGCTGCCGGTCTTACTTATGTAGACAACTGAAGAGGAAAAATATTTTAAGGGGGGAGACTTTTTTTGAGTTTTGTGATTTGGTTCAGTTCTTGCGGTGGGGTTCGGCTCCGCTCATCCACCGGGGGAGCGACCCACCGAACGAGCGGAGCAGGTGGCTAGGCGGAGTAAGAGGAGCGGTGGCGGAGTCGAAGCCACGAATGCTTCTTCTTGATCAGTACTTCCATTAATATGCAACTACCTCGTCGTTTAATTCTACATTGAAACTGACTTTCGCCCCTAATGCTTTAAAGACTTTTAGAATTGTGGTAAATCTCGCGTCAGTTGCACTATTCTCAATCTTAGAAATGTGAGACTTTTTTACGCCTACAAGCTCTCCAAGTTCTCCCTGTGTCAGATTTCGCTCTTTTCTTGCTTTTTTTATGGCCTGTCCTAATAAATCAAGCCGAAGTTCATTCTCAAATTCATCGCGCTTGGGTGTCCCATTTTCGCCGATGTACTTATCGGTCAAATCCTCTAAACTATAGGTTTTCATTATCCTTTATTTTTTTCGTTGAAATAATTCATTCGCAACCTTTCAGCTTTCTCTATTTCACTTTGCGGTATTTTATCGGTTTTCTTTATCAGACCGTGAGATGAAATTACAATGGTGTCTTTTTTATCAATTTTGTCGCAGAAGGCAAAAAGTCTTTAGTAAAACTTGTTGTACATTGTCCTGAACTCCCAAATTTCGCCATGAAGCTTTTTGAATAGTTCTTTGTCGTTCGTACTTCTTGATTTCCAAATGTTGTAAATTATTTTCTGTCTGGCTTTTTCGTCAAGTACATCAAGGAACTCTTTTGCCTCCGTTAAAAACTCCACACGAAATTTATAGCCATCCATTTTACATGTTTTTATGCAAGATAAAAGTTTCCTTTTTGAGAAACAATAGTTTGGGGGCGATAGTTCGCAACTAAGTTTTTCCGAAGCGTCAGGAACCGGTAGCTGCGGAGCCGAAGCTACTCATTCAGCGACCGGATTCCGTCATCGTTAAGCCTCTGAAGATGTGCCTTCATGGTTTGTACCTGTTCGGGTGCGTGCCCCTGCCAAATGGTGACTTCGCCAACCACTTTGAATGCATGCAAAGACCGGTACGATTTAGTAGGGTTTCCAGGGAACTTCTGGTCCGTCAGGTCGGGGTCGTCTTCGATGGCTCCGGTCGGTTCCACGAGATATATTCTTTCCCGTGCGTCACCTCCGGCAAGTTCGGCACCCCAGATGGCGGCATCCAGCGTGGCTGTCAGGAAAATGTACTTCGCGTTTTTCTTTTGTCCGTAGTTGGAGTTGTAACCCGGTTCCAGCAGGTCGCCGACTTTAAGGTCGGCTTTGGTCCCGTGAAAGTAGGTTTGGGCGAAAGGACTGGGGGAAGCTTTTTTTTTCTCTTTGTTTTCTTCCATGATGATTTGGTTTTGGGTAGGAGTCTCCCTGTTTTCTTTAGCTGCGTTTCCCTGTCATATTTTTCCCGGCGGGCAGGTTCCCACTACTTCAAACGGCAGTGGAACCGGCTTTACGGGAAACGGTCTATCGTAAATATGTTCAGGTATTTGGTAATGTCGAATATTTTTCTTAAATTTCCTTATAGACAACATACAAAATCAGTTTCCCCCCTTACTGATCAACTTCGCCGGCTTAAGAATTCTTGTCAAAATCTTTTAATTCATACGCTACTCCGGCTCGTTTCTCCTAAATTGTGGCCTGTTTTGATGCGATCGTATTTTTTCATAGTCCTTTAAGGAGTTTCCGACGTATCGTTTATGGTACACAATTCAAGCTTTTTATGACCTTTACCAAAACTTTTTATTCAGGAATTCTTCTTTGTCTTCTCGGGGCTACGGGCCTTACGGCTTTCGGGCAGGCCGGACAACCAACCCGCGCCGCCGGTACAAGCAGGCAGGCGTTTCTTCAAAAGGAATTTATCTTTCCCCTGCAGAAGGACCATGTACATGGTTCCACTCTTGTCGAGCTTCCGGACGGAAGCCTGCTGACAGCCTGGTTCCAGGGAAGCGGGGAGCGCTGGGCGGATGATGTTCAGATTATCGGGGCACGGAAAAAGAAAAACAGCAAAGAGTGGGGGCGCCCCTTTGTGCTGGCCGATGTGAAAGAGTTTCCGGACATTAATCCCGTTCTTTTTGTCGACGCAAAAAAGCGTCTTTGGTTGATATGGTATACAGTCATTGCCAATCAATGGGAAACCTCATTGATCAACTACCGGATCAGTGATCAGTACGTGGGCATGGAAGGCGCGCCGAAATGGAACTGGCAGGAAAATCTGCTGGTGAAAGCCGGTGACAAAACTGAGCGGGGAATGTTACCCGGTGACTCCTTTGTGAAATCCGTTTCGGAACAGACGGAACAGTTAATGAAAGAGGCAGCTCTCGAACACCCGGCCGATACAGCAAAATACAGAGCACGCGTCGAGGAACTATTGGAAAAGGCGAAAGGAAATGACATGATCCGCGCGGGTCGGCTGCCGGATGCAGACGGCAATATGAAGGACGTGGAGCTGGGCTATCCTTATTTCAGACGGATGGGCTGGCAGACACGCGCGAAACCTTATGTAAGCCCCAAAGGAAGGATGATCCTTCCCCTCTATTCGGACGGGTTCAGTTTTTCTTTGATGGCCATTACCGACGACTTAGGCGAAAACTGGAAATTCAGCAATCCGCTGGTGGGCTCGGGGAACATACAACCTTCTATCGCAAGGACTTCGGATGGCGTTCTGGTGGCCTACATGCGCGACAACGGCCCTCCGCCGAAGCGTTTGATGGTGAGTCGTTCCACGGACGAGGGTATGACCTGGAGCCGTCCTGTAGACTCGGAAATTCTGAATTCGGGGACAGCCGCAGATGTGGTTACTTTGAAAAACGGCAAATGGGCGCTTATCAACAATCAGCTGGAATCCGGCCGCCATATCCTCACGGTTTCTTTATCTGAAGACGACGGCAAGACCTGGAAATGGAACAAAGTCATAGAAACGGGTGAACCGGGTTCCTCGTTTCACTATCCCGCTATTATAGAGGGCGCAAATGGAGATATACATGTGTCGTACAGCTATTTCCTCAACAAGGAGCACAAGGACGGGCATAAAACAGTCGTTCACGGGGTGTTTAATGAGGCTTGGATTAAATCGGAATCCAGGTAGCCGCAGGTTTTTTAGGTAGGATTTTTTTAGCCACGGATGCACGGATGTAGGTTTATTCGTGAATCGGTGGCTAAAAAATGTATATCCCCTACGTGCGTCCCTCGCTGAGAAGGAAGCTGCTGTCTATCCTTCGATTTGCGTGTGCGTACTCACCGCAATCCGGTTCCAGGCATTGATGGTGACGATCACCATGATGATCTCGGCGATCTGGACTTCTGAAAAATATTTTGCTGCTTTTTGATAGGTGTCCCTGGTTAATCCCTGATGGCTGATCAGGGTAATTTCTTCCGTCATTTTCAATACGGCCTGTTCTTCGGGTGTAAAAAACTTAACGGCCTCCTGCCAGGCACTGATCAGGAAGATGCGCTGCTGGGTTTCGCCTGCTTTGAGAGCCTCTTTGGTATGCATGTCGATACAGTAGGCGCAATTGTTGATTTGGGAAGCCCGGATTTTGATAAGTGCTTTCATTGGGCCCGATATAGATACCTGTGCCAGAAAACCCTCCAGCGCATACATGGCTTTAAAGGCTTGCGGTGCTATGGTGGCGATATTGATGCGTTTTTCCATTGTCTGTGATTGATGATTGTTTGGTCAGACAAAGGTCGGGCATTAGTGGCAGGAAAAACTTAAACCTGTTTAAGAAATGGGTTTTTTTACGAATTTCGCTGAGGTAGTCACCTTTTCAGACCTCTTTTTCGAAGCAGATACTGTTTTCTACGTTTACATACTGACCGTAATTGGGAATTACCTTGTAGTTTCTCTTGGTGTATAACCCGACGGCATCTGTCATTTTTCGTCCCGTTTCCAAAACACACCGTGCATAGCCAAGTTCTTTCGCCCAATGTTCCAATTCCTTCAGGACGAGGGAGGCTACTCGGTTTCCGCGATGTTCTACAGGGACAAACATCCTTTTTACCTCCATAGAGTTTTGATCATATTCCTTGATGGCGCCACAACCTATGGCCAGGTCGTCTTCATATACTACGACTACATGTTGAATCAGATCTATTTTGTTGTACTGTGCATAGAAACCATGCGCATTTCCATTTATTTCTGCCAGGTACTGATCCAATAACGAAACCAGATGCCGAAAATCCGGATGGTCTGAATTTGTTCTTTTGAGTGTTAACATTTTAACTAAAAATTATCCTTTCTACTCCTGCGGCATGTTCATAAATTCCTCCCGCTTTAAAAGGGTCTGTTGCATGAGCCTGGCCAGGTCTTTTGCATAGTTTCCATATACAGGTACTGCATAACCGTCTTTGATGCGGAAATAGGGTTTGGGATACAGGCGTTTGCGTTGTTTTGCTTTCAATGCTTTTACCGGAAAAGATATGTCGTCTTTGAAGGTAATTTTTTCCGGCTTCATTGATTGGCCGTCATGTAGATGATGGGTGTAGTCCAGGCCTGAATATGGGCTGGCCCATTTCCCGTCCGACGTCCTGTATAACTCAAAATACTGGTCTTTTTCATGGACCCAATGGCCCTTATGAGAAGAAATGAATAGCAGTACGGTCCGATGCTTGGAGAACGCGGGTTCTCCGTAACGGTCGTATGCTAAAAATTCTAGGGTATCGCCTGTATAGGATCCCTGAATCAGATCCAGGATCTTGTACCTGGCAATATATCGGTGGTCCATACTGAAAGCAACCCCCGCTATATGTGTGGTGTCCTTATCTCCGGCGATACCCCGGGCTGTCGATTTGTTTTCTTCGGGTTCGTATTTCAGTTCTATCTTTTCGCCTACGATAACGATCAGGCTGTCTTTTCGGGTTCGAGCGGAGAGGCATGTGGCAAATACCGTTGTGATGAGTAGTGTGATAATTGTCTTCATAGAAAATAGAGGGAATTCCAATGAATGGTAGTTTTGGGTTCTTTCAACTAAGGCGTTGGCGTATGCTTACGTTTCAGTATAAGTGCACTTACAAGCGCAACCGCCAGCCCGATGGGCAATACCTCTGCAAAAGTAATAAGAATCACAAAGAAAGGGTTTTTGTACATTTCTTTGAAATCTGCCATTTCTTTGGTTTTGGCAGGTAGGTCTGTCGGAGTGCATTGGGTCAGGACATGCCGGGTATAAACATCTATGAAGTCGGGCACGAACAGGTAGTAATAGAATAGCCATACAACTACATACATGGCAGCGCCTGTTAATGCAATCAAAGAGCCCGTTTTAAAAGCCTTCCCGAAGGAAATAACCCCGTTCAATTCCTTGTCCCGGTAGTTTTTAACGCCAACGAATATGAGCGAGAAAAGCACAACCATTGCGGCGTAACCGACGACGTCGTTGCCCTTGAATCCTGTACTGCTGTACATCATGTTCACCATCACAAGCATGTTCGCACAGAGGATGGTCCCGATGATCAGGCCGAAAATCAATACTATTCTATTCATCTGTATAATAAGTTTAAGCAGGGGTTCATTGTCCGTCAGTTGATTCTTAAATCGTTTAGGACATTCCGCCTTTTTGTTTATTTGTTGGTGACAAAACTAAAGGCATGACTGTAAACGGCGTTCATACTTTAGTACCGAAATGTCTTCTGAACGTAATTTTTATACCGGGGTACGGGTCATTTATTCAATGATTTTCAGTCTTTTGGCTTTTTCTATGGCCTGTGTTCTGCT
>CAZAVR010000051.1:0-14210 GCA_964488435.1 uncultured Cytophagales bacterium
AGTGCGTTCTGAAAGGTGTATGTAAAATCACCCTTTTCAATCTCATAACCACCTACCATCAAAAACTCCCCTTTGGTATCAATTTTCATATTGATGAGGCCTTTACCATAAGCTTTGATCACATCTCCGGCCTGCCGGTCCAATTGAATTTCACAGTAGGCGTCAGGTGTTATATTGAAGTTAAAATTCATTTTTATCCCTCCGGACTCCCGCACCTGCCGTCTTCTCTGCGCGATGGAGACGGTGTCTTTTTCCTTCTCCAGCACGCTTACAAACCGGATATAATCCTGAGTGACTACCTCAGTGGCCCCGTCCAAAGGTATAAACATGCGTGTTCCCTTGCTACTACTCACCGTAGCATCTATATTGAGGTTCTCTACCGGACCGTAGACAGAGGCCTTCCCGGATACATAAGCTGTGCCGTAGAAATCTTCGTTATCTTCTGCAGACGTGTTCAGAATTCTGAAATTTTTCATCTCCGCATCAAATCCGACGCTGAAGTATTTCAGTCCATCATGATAAACCCCTCCCGAAAGGAGAGCAGTATTCCCATCCGGGTCTGTAAGCTTCATTTGCTTCACAGTGATATCGTTCTCGGTAATAGTCACCTTGTCACTGAAAGTAAACACCGACTGGAGATAATCAAAACGGGCACGACCACTCTCAATTTTAAGTTCTCCCTCCAGGACGGGCCTGTTCAATCCACCCTTCAGCAATACGGTGCCTTTTACTTTTCCTGAAAGATCCGATATCAGGCCCCTAGAGAAGGGCTCCGCCGCTTTAAGCTCTGCTCCCAGAAAAGTAGCCTTGACATTGAAAGCGTTTTGTTCCCTGTCAGGAAAGTAGGAGCCTCCGATATTCATAACCCGTCGGGTGTCTTTCTCAAGAAATGCCTCAAGGATCATCTGCTTTCGATTCCTGTCCCACTCTGCAGATCCGATAAAATTACCCAGCTCAAAATTGTCGTATGTGAGTGCCTCCACATTAAAGTTGCCGGCATATTCGTTATTGAATCCATGTTGATAAATACCCATTTTCCCATCAAGAATACCACCAAGCTTGGTATTCAAAACCGGATTAAGTGTAGCAAGACTGAAGTAACGCGCTTCAAAAAGCAAATTCCTGGTACTGTCTGCGCCAATATTGCCATTCACGGACAGCTTCTGTCGCCCATTCGATAGCACCATATTCTTAAAAGTAAAGGTCTTCCCTTCGATAAGCAGCTGGTTATTCTGACTCATCTGCCAAACCCCATCCAGCAGGTTCAGTTTCGACTCCGGCTTCAGTCGTATGTCTAATCCCAATGGAATAAAACGGACTTCTCCATGTAAATCCGCCCGGTTCGTACTGTTGACTTGTGCCAATTCCCAATTAAAACTAATATGGTCTTCATTCCAGGCTGCCTCCACGTAAAGCTTCTCGGCAGATGACATCGAACTCATGTTCTGCCTTGCTGAAGTTACCGTTCCTGAAGCCAGTACCTCTGCGTTATGCCTGAACTTAGAAGTAGTCAGATCAAGCTCGGACGTTAGAAATTCATTTCTGGCATAACGGATCGTGTCTACTTTCGCATTGACGCTTACCAGTGCCGTATTCCCCATTTTCAAGCTCCCCTCCACCGTACTCCCGGACGAAACATGCAGGTCAGGATAAAAGAAATCCAATACGCTATTCATGTCAGAAGTCTTCGCCACGAAATCCAGTTCATAGGGGGCTGACGCTGTATCCGCATGCCGCTTTTCGTAGTACTCACTTCTTTCGGATTCGTTCCCAAAGAAATACAGCTCATACTCTTTCAGCAACAAGCGCAGATCCCTCCAGGCAACGGAAGGTAAAAACCGCCCTTTTATCTCCAGATCAAGAAATTCACTCTCCAGCGAAACAGCACGGATGTCGTCCGATTCGGACAGATCGATCGCCAACTGATCCATGACCAGGTTACGATCCATTCCCGGCTTGCTCAGGAAAGTACTGCGGAAGCTTGCGCTCCCAAAAAGATCATCGACGGTGTTGCCCGTCATGTTAATATCCAGAGAAGTCTGAAGTTTGATATCCTCCTTTGTAAAGCCAAGTGCTTTCAAATTAGCCCTCTCGACAATTCCCTTGATATCATATACATTGGTCTCTCCAGACAAGTTGATTTCTCCATCCAGGGTAGATACAAAATTAGTATCCATAGTATTCAAATGTCCCTGAAAATAGGACTTCTGCAAATTCCCCCTCAACGTAATTCCCTGATAGTCGTATCCGTTCAGACCAACCCTTGCGATATTCGCGTCGAGGCTGGCCACCATACTTTCAAGCGTAAATCCAACACCGTCAATTTTTCCTGAAAAATCCAGCTTCTGTAAAAGGCCCGGCTGCCCCGCCAGCAAACCTGCGTCAAGCGCTTTTGTTTCCAGAGAACCCCTCACCGACGACTTTTCCGGCTGTGAAACATGAAACAACAAATCACCGTTTACTTCCCCTATCTCTGTATCTAAATGGCCTTTCACCGCAAAATCCTGTATATCGCCCTTGAAGGTTCCGTTCATCCGTACCTGCCCGAACTTGCTTAAAGTCTCATGAACATCTGTATCAGGGAAATATTGTACCAGATCCAGGGTCTTTACACTGGTATTGTCAAACATGAAATCCATCCTGGTTTTGTCAAATTCCGGTAGTCCGGAAAAAGCAAAATCTCCCGAGAGCCTGGAACTATTGCCAAAGGCAATATTCGACTCGGTTACTTTAAAATCCCTGACCGTCCCCGTAAAATCACCAGTCATCCGCCAGGTTTCCTCCAAACGGAGAAGATAACCCGCGAAGAGACCAAGATCCCGCGATGTAATCCTGCTGTCTCTGAATCTGGCTTTAAGCAGCACACTGTTATTAAAATCCTTGCCTAAAGCAGACGGCCTCTGGTAATTGAAACTTATATACTCTCTGATATGGGAAGCTCCTATAAGGGCATCCAGGTTTCCCAGCTCCATTTTTGTATTGCAATACAAGAAATCAGTATCCAGCTTATGAATTTCCAGCGACGTTTCCTTATCGATCCCCCTGAGGTTCTTTCCGTTGAAAGCAATGGTATCCCCCAAAACCAGGAAATCAGTGAGTGTGGCACTTATCTTTTGCAGCTTGAAATTATAGTAGTCGAATACCTCCGGGTTATTAAATGGCTTTGTTGCAGGGTCTTCAAGCGAAAATACGCCTTCTGTTATATTGGCGCGGGTAATATAGAAAGGTACATTCTGATCTCTCCTGGTGGTGTCTCCTGATGACGTGAGGTCTGAAATTCTTGTAATAAAATCGTCTATATTCAGTTTTCCGGTACCCGACTCTTTAACCAGTCTGACCTTGGGACCAAACAGGGTAACTTCGTCAAGGCGCACTTCCACAGCACTCCTTTCTATGATTTGTTTAAGATGGAGATTGACATCAATTCTTGAGACGTCGATCATGCGCCGGTCTTCAGGATCCTTAATAACAACATCTTCAAGCGATACGACGTCGAACCATTTGATGTTCACCCGGCCGATTTCAACGGGATAACCCAGGGTGCTTGAGATATTACGCGTAGCTATACCGACAATCCAGGTCTGCACAGAAGGAAACTGAGCCGCGACAGTTAAGATGCCCAGCAAAAGCAACGCTGCAATAACAACGACTACAAAAAAATTCCCCAGTGCTTTCAGAAAACGACCCATCGTCTTTCGAATCTAAAGGTTTTACCAGGCTTATATTTTGTAAATTTGCATCTCATACTAAAAAACACCTGGGAGTGAAACTTAGTCATTTCGCTGCCAGTCCCTTTTTACAGAAAATATGACGAACATACTTGCCATTGAATCCTCTTGCGACGAAACCTCTGCTGCTGTAGTAACTAACGGCGTGATTTGTTCCAATGTTGTTTCCACTCAGCTCATTCATGAACAATTTGGCGGCGTTGTACCGGAACTTGCCTCCCGCGATCATCAGCGACAAATAACGCCTGTGGTTCAAAAGGCATTGTCTGATGCAAAAATAGACAAAAAAGACCTGAATGCAGTTGCCTTTACCAAAGGACCTGGATTATTGGGAAGCCTGCTTGTAGGAACGTCTTTCGCCAAGGCACTTGCACTTGGGTTAAAAATCCCTCTGATCGATGTCCATCACATGCATGCGCATGTACTGGCGCATTTTATTGAAGCTCCGGCACCGTCCTTCCCATTTCTTTGCCTCACGGTAAGCGGCGGACACACGCAGATTGTAAAAGTCGATAGCTATACAGAAATGAAAATCATAGGACAAACACTTGACGATGCGGTGGGAGAAGCATTTGACAAGGCGGCAAAGCTGCTGGGGCTACCCTACCCCGGCGGCCCGCTCATTGACAAATATGCAAAAAAAGGAGACCCCAAAGCCTTCACTTTTCCGATCCCCGAGATACCAGCGCTGGACTTTTCGTTCAGTGGTGTAAAAACCTCCATACTCTATTTCCTTCAAAAAAAAACAAAAGAGAATCCGTCCTTTATAAGCGAAAACCTGGCGGACATCTGTGCTAGCGTTCAGTATACACTGGTAACGATTCTGTTAAGAAAAATAAAAAAAGCCGCTAAGCAGGAGCGGATCAGGCAAATCGCTATTGCAGGAGGGGTATCAGCCAATTCCGGATTGAGAGAGACATTACTGGAAATGGGTATACAGGAGCAGTGGGAAGTTTTCATTCCACGGTTCGAGTACTGTACCGACAACGCCGCCATGATCGCCATGGCGGCGCACTTCAGGTATCAGGCAGGACTTTTTACTTCGCAGCTGGTTAGCCCGCAAGCAAGAATGGAATTTTAAGTTCTATTTCAGGTCTGCCAATTTGTCAAGACTAAGGTCAGTCAGCAAGGCCTTCATCTGATCCATGCTTACATTATTTCCACTTACATTCAATATATAACGATCTCCCACGAGGAGATGTAATTGTCCGTCTTTACTCTGGTTATCATACTGTTCAAAAGCTTTATACCCTTCTATAGTTGTAGACTTCTCGTAACCGGTTTCCGTCTCTTTGTCCACCTTAGCGATGGTCCATGCAGCCAAACCGGCCAGGGCGAATCCGCCTATTCCACCCGTGTCGAGTATCTCGACATCAATGAAGCTCTCCCCCTCTTTCTCGTATTTTCCTTCAGCCCTCGAAATATTGAATCCCCCCATTCCGCTTTTTTCGCCATTGGATTCCTTTCTGCTAAAACCGCCTGCCTTTTCCGGCAAAAGTTCTTTTAACTTACGAAAATCAACCGGATCTACTGGTTCCTTGTTTTTCAAGCTCTTTGGCTTTTTCTGCGAATTGCTGAATGGCGTCGAGCCCTGATCTGGTTTCATTCTTTGCCTCCTCCTTCTTACCCCCACAGTTCATCAACGTGGCTGAAAAAAAGTAAAAAAAATACACTTTTAAGCTGCTGCTTCATGATCATTTACATTTAGATATTGTTTTATAATGCGCTTCTCCCCAACAATATACGCAATCCCGCCTCAAACTACCATCGGTGTTCCCCGATATTTATCCAGCGGCCCTACCTGGCGTATCCACGTACCAATTTACCTAGCCGGCTGCCTCAGGCACATCCCGCTCCTCTTCAAAAAAATACCAGCTCAGCACCTGACCAATTGCCCAAATCCGAACGTAAAGATTATCTTTGCAGCCCGCTCCGAAAAGCGAAACAAGCAACACATCCGTGCGCATAACTTCAGAAAAACACCATCAACCTAATTAGATATTTCGGGGAACCGCCTCCCGGATATTTGTGTAAAAAACGATGCACTTCAGAATAGCTTACATCCACTGGCTGAACCTGGACCTGATCGCCGGTGCGCTGGCAACTCAGGCCGCATTCATCTCTTTGCCTGAAGGGCATCTCCCTGCACAAGTGTTGCTGCAGGCTTTTACAGGGCTTATCTTGTTCGGAATGCTTCTACTCAACAGGCTATGGACCAACAGCACAAAGCGTAGTTCACCCAAAGCCTTCTTTTTCAAAACACATTACCAAACGCTCCTGGCCATCGCGATTGCCGCTCTTACTTTCAGCGCTCTTCTGAGTTGGTACCTTCCGGAAACGTTCCGATTACCTGCCTTTATTCTTACAGCGATGGGAGCAAGTCAATTGCTCAGTGTGCGATTTCTCTCAGATAGACCGCAGGCGAAAGCCTGGCAGGAAGTGCTCGCGTCGACATTGCTGGTCATTTTTGTATGGGGAAGTTGCCGGCTGCAGAACCCGGAAGAAGTGTGGCTGCTAAATTCTTCAGGAATAATTCTCTATGGAATCGTGTTACAGAATACCCTTGTCCTATCTCATTTTGATATGTTGAGAAACAAGAAAAACACGAACCTCGCCCGGAAACTCGGAAAAACCCTTACATCCAGACTTGTTGTGATTCTCTCCATCCTCATCATAGCAGGCATTATTTTCTTATGCCTGCATTCCGATTTCCGATATGCGCAAAGGCTGGCCGTTCTGATGGGGATTATATCCCTGCTAAATTGCTGGATATTCAGATACTACGGGGGTTACCGCAAAAATGAAGATTTCAGAATGATCGTTCGTATGACCTACCTGATTATCGCTCTCGCTATATGACTCCGGTATTCACTCTAACTGTACCGCAGTACCGTTGGCACTTACCATAAGCATGGCACCGTTGCTCCCGATGGTCTGATAGTCCAGATCGACCCCGATAACCGCGTTGGCGCCCAGGCGCTGCGCCTGCTCCATCATTTCCCGGATAGCAATGCTCTTGGCTTCACGAAGGCCTTGCTCATAAGCACCCGCTCTCCCGCCCACCACATCACGAATGCCCGCAAAAAAATCTTTGACAAAGTTGGAACCAATGATCGCCTCTCCATTAACCAACCCTATGTATTTAATGATTTTCTTACCCTCAACGGTAGAAGTCGTAGTGATGAGCATATTCAGTTGATTAAGAATTGAACAGTATTTTAACACTAAAACTAAGCCCGCAACCTTCCCATCCTCACACATACATGGCAAATGGTCGAAAACCGATGATAAAATACCGATTTTCGGTGACAAACTGACTAAACTGCCACTTGCGCCCGGATAGCAGGCCATGGATCGTAACCCTCCAAAGTAAAATCTCCATAAGAGAAATCCAGCACGCGCTTAACATCCGGATTCATGAGCAGTTTAGGCAAAGGCCGCGGATCACGGGTTAGTTGCAACTTCACCTGCTCTATGTGATTAACATAAATGTGCGTATCTCCGCCGGTCCAGACAAAATCGCCCAAATCCAAACCACATTCCTGCGCCATCATCATGGTCAATAGTGCATAACTGGCTATATTAAATGGCACCCCCAGAAAAACATCCGCGCTTCGCTGATACAACTGGCACGACAATTTATTATCGGCAACGTAAAATTGAAATAAGGCGTGGCAAGGCTGCAATGCCATTTTGGACAAGTCTGAAGGATTCCATGCCGACACGATGATACGCCTCGAGTCCTTATTGGTCTTCAGCAGGTTCAGCACTTCAGCCAACTGATCGATCGACCTGCCGTCCGGACTCTCCCAGCTTCGCCATTGCTTACCATAAACAGGACCGAGATCACCGTTTTCATCCGCCCATTCGTCCCAGATCGACACGTTGTTTTCTTTAAGGTAGGCTATATTGGTTTCTCCCTTCAAAAACCACAATAGTTCGTGTATGATAGATTTGGTATGTACTTTCTTAGTCGTGACAAGAGGAAACCCCTCGTTCAGATCGAACCTCATCTGGTACCCGAAAACACTGATTGTACCTGTACCGGTCCGATCGGCCTTCACGGTACCCTTCGAGAGAATATGCCGGAGAAGATCTTGATATTGCTGCATAATTATTCCAGATTCACTTTCAAAATTACAGGCCTGCAAGGCCAAACTCAGTTTTTATCAGTTCAGCGCCTGTTGACTGCTTTATTCCGTAGCTGGGTCAGGGAAGGGTCAAGCTTGATGGTTACCTCTCCGCTTTCCTGAACGGCACGTAAATATAAGGATTTCAGCGCCTTTGGATCATGTTTAGTAAGCCGATATCCTTTGTCTCTTTTCTTAAGATTAGAAAAAGGTATTTGCACCATAAGATCAGTCTTGTCGCCAAAGCTATAAATTCCTTCGAGAAATAAGGTGATCACGTTGGACTCTATCTCCATGGGCTTGACAATTACCTCATTACCCCTTACCTCTACCTCATTGCGAATAGGTGCAAACTGAACATGCTCAAGACTCCTGGTTTTGAAAAACATTTTTTTGACTTTCAGAAAAGGTTTAAAGTCAATAATACTTCCGTTGATCAGGTTGAAATTCAAATTGCCATGCATAGAAGAATCTACTAAAGTCGCATCTTTATTCAAGAGGGCGTCAAGACGGAAATCACTACTCAACGTGCCTTTGATATTTCGGTCGGTAATCATGTCTTGTCCGAAGTTATTAAATGAGTAAAACACGGACTGGACACGTGTATCTACTATTTTCCCGTTCAGATTCACCTGAGGATACTGCAGGGAGTCCGAGGGTTCTACCAATGCCCCGGAAAGCTCAAGTGACCCTCCAAATGCCTTCATATTCAAATAATTAAGCGATATACCTTTATTGGAAATGACGATATTCCCCCGCAGATCCCTTCCGGTAAATCTATTATATCTCAAAAAATCAGATCTCAGATTCCCCACAATCTCCATGTTGTCTATGACATCGTCAGCCAGCTTAGACAACTTATACATAGAATTACCGGTCGGACTGGGAGTAGGCTGCTTATCCAAAAGCACCTGAAGCCAGTTCAGTTGCCAGTTGGGTATATCTATATTTACTTCTGCCCGCGGCTGAATTTTTGAACCGACAAGCGCGAGCAATAAATCTTTAACCCTCCCATTAATCTTTAATACATTCTTTGAATCATTGACAGACAATTCCCTGATCACGATCTGTTCCTGGTCAAAAAACACTCGGCTGTTCAAATGCGTGAGGTTCACCTTCTGGGGATGGTAACTTAGCGAGGCATTTCGTATTCTTACCTCTCCCACTATTTTACCATTGATTCGATCCTTATCCCCATCGTACAGTTTTTTCATATTTCCCTTGTATACCAGGTTCAAATGAAGGCTTCCATCATTCACCCGGTATCGCTTCGGGTCAAAAAGCTTATTCAAACTCGCCGGGTCCGCGGAAAGACTACACTTCAGAACCGCCTCCGGCTTCTCAAAGTTGGACACAAGCAGATCACTTTTTATCGGCAACGTTTCAAAAAATCCGTCGATTTTACTCGCCTTGATCATCGAATTACTGTTGCTTGGGGGGAGTGCGACGTTGGCCTGGTTGGTAAATACTCCGGAAGCTTTCAATCTGGTGAGCTGACCAAAAGGAAAATCATAGTGAAATGTATCCGTCTGGAAAGCTACATGAACTACTGGCTTTCCGGTTCCCGAAGAATCATTTACGGTTACCTCGGCACTGACTACGGGAAGCACCTTGAAACGGGAAACATCTCTTTCGATTTTTTGAGGAAGAAGACGCAGGGCTTTAGCCATGGGGATATCCCTGGTATCAAAATTCATAAACCATCTGAGGGGCTTGTAATCGTAACTAAATTCACCGGAAAGGGCTATCTTATGCGTACCGGCAACCATTAACCTGGACGGCGCAAGCCTTATTTTTTTCTGATCCGGTTCGACTCGAATCTTCAGATCAGCGAGTGTCTCCTGCTTCACCAGAAAGCCCCCTTTTCCCGGAGTGAGAAAAAGGCCATGAAAGAAAATACTACCCTGCAAACCGGTATTCCACGTGTCACGCTCTCTCGACAAACTTACAATCGCGTCACGAAAAAAAACGTCTGCTTTCTTGTTGTGGAGAGAGTCTACATAACTCACGCGAAAATTTTCGAACCGAACCTTTTTTATCCTTTCCATAAATGCATGACCTACTTTGTCAGCGGAATCAGAGGCACCTGGCTCAGACCTGGAAAACGAATGAAGATTGGAATAGCCGTCTTTCCTCACGAAAGCCTTGATGGAACCATTCCTTACCCGAATAGTTCTGATTTTGACATGATCCGAAAAAACAGAAGCTGCATTGAGCGAAACACTGATTCTTCCAGCCTCGAGCAAAGCTGCGCCATGTTCTCTATATCGCTGATCCATCAACCGGATATCGTCGAGAGAGAACGTGAGACCCAATCCACCCTGAAAAGGCGTAAAACCAAAATCTCCGATCTCAATCTTTCCGTCAAAACTCTTACTTAAAGCTGTACTGATCTTAAGGTAAAACTCATCTCTGTGTCTGTCAATCCACAACTGCAATAACAGAAAACAAACTGTCAATAACAGAAAAAGGCCACCCAGCCATTTAGAAAGCTTTACAATCATCTTGTTCTATTAAGCACTAATGACGGACGGCATCTGACGATTCACAGCCACATCCTTTACTACAGCCAGTCGATTTGCCCGGTCTGAAGGCATTGTAAATCCTCCAGCCCAGGTAGCCGGCAGCCATTACAAATACAAGCCATATCCCTAACTTCTCTCCCATCAGTTTTTTATACTTCCTACTTGTAACAACGGTTTATAACGGATACTTGTTCCCCGGAGGGGTTTTCAAACCTGCATTACCAACCCTCTCTCTCCGAAAGCTGAAACACCTGCTGGTAATGATGCTGACTGTGCCAGGCGTATAATGCGATTACCTCTTCCAGGCGCACGTCTTTACCGCTGGCCGGATGATGATAAGTACGTTTAAGCTCCTGACTGGAAAGTGAGTTCAACAACAGCACCCATCTCATGTGCGTAAACTTGAGCAGTTGAAGCGAAAGATCGATTTGTGCCGAACGTGCATCCGGCAACTCCGCCCACAGCTCTTCCCGATAAGGCTTTATTACAGGATTATCCTCTGTGAGCGCCAGTCGAAAACGAACGTATGCATTGATATGGCTGTCTGATACATGGTGAATAACCTGACGTACCGTCCATCCTCCCGGCCTGTAGACAGTATCAAGTTTATGATCATCCCACCCGCTGCAAAGATTGATAAATCTGGAGGGCAGCGCGCTTACTATCTGAATATTGCTCTTAATTTCTTCTGGCGAATAATCCGGCTTCGGCATGAAACGCCCGATAGGATAACGTAGATTTTCCAATTCCATCAAATCTCAAATAAAAGATGCTTGTTAACGCTCAAAGTTACGCTATACATCTGTCATATAAAAAAACCGACCTGGGGCTTGCTTTGCGACAGTAGCTCATAACGTCATGCTTCAAGACTCATTTCATTACTAAAAACAGAGAACTGCCGAAAGGCCTTCCGGGAAGTAACATTTCTTCCAGATACATGATGAACCTCAGCACCCCGTTGACGGTATCACCAGGGTAATTTACATCTGAATCCACACTGCCGGCATCTACGCGGTTATTCCTGATTTTCCGCTGCTGCCACTGCCTTACCAGCAGGATGGGCAGCGACAGAAAAAACGGCCAATAGGTCTTTCGTACAATTGCGAGCCCCGACTCCCGGGCGTACCCGGCAAAGTCTCCGGCCGTAAACCGTCTCGAACTACCCACTGCCAGATCGTGGGTACCTGCGAAAACCTGAAATGCATGTATATTAACAATTAAAATCCCCCCTGGCCGGAGCTTGCTTTTGAATTCGGCAAGAGCCGAAACAATTTTATCGTCGGAAAGAAAATAGAGGGCATCATTACAACAAATCACGTCATACTTTTCGCCGGGCCGGAATTCGCCCGGCGCATTAAGATCTCCAAAGGATACGTCCAGTCCCCTTTCAGAAGAGAATTCAATTGCAAAATCAGAATAATCGAATCCGCAGAGGTTGCTATAGCCATTATCTCTCAAATAACTAAGAAGCCCCCCTGTACCGCAGGCTGCGTCGAGCACTTTGATATCTTTGCTCCCGAAATGATCGCCTGTCACTTTCAGAACTCTTTTATGGAGCGTCTGGTACCACCATAACTCTCGTTCCACTTCGAACATCCGGCGGTACTCTTCCCTTTTATCGATCATTTCGCTGAGTAGGTATGTATTTAAATGTTATGCCGACAATCCTGCTCAGCATTTATGGTTGCAATACTACATGACGTACATTGGTGCGATTGTACGTATAGGTAATATGCACCTTACCATCCGCCGCCTGGATCACGGCGGGATAACTGAATTCGCCCTTCTTTTCGTCTTCAAGAATAGCAATATCCTTCCAGTCTTTTCCATCTACGGACACCGCCACGTTCAGCTTCTGACGTCCGTTATCCCATTGTTTTCCACGAACTGTCGGATTATAGATCAAAACCTGGCGACCGTCGCGGAGCGTAACTGCATCCGTTCCGGAATTTGGATTAAGTAGATTTATCTTGGCCATTTTACTCCAGGTATTCCCCCCGTCAGTTGACCAGGATTCGACGATGGCATCGTCTTTACTTCGGCAAAGGATCTGAAGACGGTTACCTGGATATTTCAACACGCTGGGCTGAATAACATTGAATGGAGTACCAGGATCTACCTGCACAAGTTTCCAGGTCTTCCCATCATCTTTCGAGATCTCCACATGTGCCTTCCAGCTATCAACTCCTGTCTTCTTTCTATTGGTCTCAGTGCTGGATGGGGAGATAATGGTACCATCTGCCAGTTGTTCAGGCTTGTTCTTGATAGGCCCCAGAATCCCTTCCGGCAAGCGAACCGCCGACGACCACGTCTTTCCATTGTCAGACGAGGTCTTCACCATTCCCCACCAATCGGACGGACTCGGCCCCACTTTATAGAACAAGAAAACCTTACCGGATTTTGATTTGAACAACACGGGATTCCACGTAGGATATCTCTCCTGCGGTGTAACTCCGTCCGCTACGGACACCGGTTTGCTCCATTTACCCTTTTCCCACACAGAAGTCCATATTTCTACGTTTTTATGACTTTCATGGTCTCCGCCGAACCAGGATGCGAGCAACTTACCCGGAGACACCTCCAGTATGGTAGAGGCATGACACTCCTTAAACGGAGGATTCTCAAAAATAAACTCCTGCTTAACAATGGACTTCTGACCGGCCACCGTAAAGGCCAGCGAACAAAATAATAAAAAAAACAATGAAAAAGATTTGAACATGGGTCTGGGTTTAATTTATAAAAAAGATAACCTTAATATAAACATACGTTACTATACATATTTATGACTATTCGAAACGATGACTTGTTTGATTACGAAAGAAACCGGATTTTTGTTAAAAATAAAACAATAATCTTATTTACAACCGCTATGAATATTGAGTTGGTACGTTTGGACGATGCCTTTCATTTTGAGGGCACAGGCTCGTCCTCCGACGTAAAAATTAACATAGACGCCGCTGAAAACATAGGCGGTCACAATGCAGGTGTAAGACCGATGGAGCTGCTATTGATGGGTCTTGCCTCGTGCAGCGCGATAGACGTAGTACTGATACTAAAAAAACAACGCCAGGAGATATCAGATTTCCGCATATCTGTAGAGGGCGTACGTGAAAAGGAACCAAACACGGAACGCAAACCCTTTACAAAAGTGGCCCTGCACTTCAAACTCAATGGCCCCAACCTTGACGAAGACAAAGTGAAAAGAGCCATTGGACTGTCCATGGAAAAATACTGTTCAGCTACTGCTCAGTTTGAAGCACTGGCTGATATTTCTTATCAGCTTACCATCAACGGTTAAGCTTTCAACCACTGCCTGTCGTCTATTATCGGAAACGATTTTCTTCGGTAATTCCTTTCCAGCTATCTGTCCGGAACGGAACGGCAGGCAGTCCCGCTTTGTTAAAGAGATTCACCTCACCGTTGTCATCAGCCCATCCGTAGTGCACTGCTTCCGGGCTGCTCACCTGATCCGACCATACTACCACTTTGTCTCCTTCTATAAGCGCCTTGGCCCAGTAAAATTTCTTGTCCGGACCCGCTACCTCAAATCCTTTCAGATAACCGTACTTGTCTTTGGCAACGAGTCCGCCTCCTGCGTGATCAAAACTGACTATAAGCTTGTTACCGACGAGTTGCATGGATTTGTACATGGGCCCGCTGTACTCCACGTCCTTTCCGTGAACAATCTTCAGAGCACTAAGCGCTAACCTCTTCCCGACGTCCTGCTTATTTCTCGGATGTATATCATTAGACTCTCCAATATCAGCAGCGACAGCCATCCCTGTATTAGGCAGTGCCGTGAGGGTTAAGGTTTGTGCTTCCCGAAG
>CAZAVR010000052.1:0-14160 GCA_964488435.1 uncultured Cytophagales bacterium
GTCGATCTGAAAGTAAGGGTTACGTACCCAAGTGGCCACAGGAGTGAAATAATTCAAGGGATTGCCTTGTGAATTCGGATTCCTCCAGTCGTTGATCTGGCTGTAGTCGAAGTTGGCGGGGTAGCGATAGGCTGCGATCCACGGTCCGTCTGGAGTAGTTTCGCTGTTATAAGTACTGTAGTTTACGTTGTAGGACGTGCTCATTTTGCCGAACTTCCGTGAACCGTTGAATCTCAGATTAAGTCTGCTGGCCTCATCTTTCGGGATAATCCCTTTGATTTTTACATGCTGTGCAGAAAGGAAGTACGTGCTTCTTTCATCTCCCCCGGAGAAGGAAACGTCGTTTTGCAGGTTCAGGCCGGCTTGAAACAGATTCAGACGTGGATCAGAGCCACTGGCTGAGTAAACACGTTCAGGCTGCGTTCCGTCTGGAAGAGGAAGGCCGAAGGGCCGGCTTGTACCGTCAAACAGCGGCCCCCATGATTCAAACTGCACGGGATCGTAAGCGCCATTCGTTCCCTGGCCGAAGCGGTCCTGGTACTTGGGTAGAAGATAGACATTGGAGAAGGTTGTGGTATTGCTTAAAGTCACCACACCTCTTCCCTGCTTTCCTGATTTGGTGGTGATCATGATGGCTCCGTTCACCCCTTCTGAACCATACAGGGCCGCCGCGTTTGCGCCTTTCAGCACCGTAATGCTTTCGATGTCATTAGGATTCAGGCGGCCGATCGAAGGAACAGGCATCCCGTCCACTACGTAGATAGGCTCGTTCGCACCTCTGCCGTCAATTCCTGAACTACGACTAAGCGAACGGTTTCCACGGAGTGTAATCTGGATCTGAGGGTCAACCTTGCTGTCGTACATATTGATCCTCAATCCGGAAACTTTACTGCTCAGTCCGAAAACCGGGTTGACCGTTTTCCCCTGGTTGACGGATTCATTGCTTACGACCTGGGCGCTGGTACCCAGCTCGCGCGCGGCTCGTTTGATGCCCAGTGCGCTGGTTACGATGACTTCAGAAAGTGGGTTGAAGTTTTCCTCCAGCGCAACTTCTATGCTTCTTTTGTTACCCACCCGGACCTCCTGGCTGATGTAGCCGATGAATGAAACAGTAAGGACGTCTCCGGCATCGGCTGGCAATCTGAATTCTCCGTCTTTGTCCGTATGCGTACCTCTGTTGGTTCCTTTTATGGTGATGCTGGCTCCGGGCAGTGCGGCTTTCGTCTGCGCATCCGTGATGACTCCTCTGATGCCGTGGCGCTGTGCCATCAGGTTCGGAGAGAGCGGAATACATAACAGAAGGATAAATAGTATTCTCCTCATGACAGGGTTGTGTTAATGTAAATTGAAACTTGGTTATTGAAAAGAGATATGGTAATATTGTGCCTTGAACAAATTTATATATTGTCTAAATAAATTTATTGGACAAAGGTAGTTTTGCGCGAAGATCGAAAATGACTGTTGAGGGAGAAATGATAACGTTAGGGGGAGAAATGGCTGATTTTCATGTTAATGAAAAGCTTAATATTGGAATAGTTCAAAGCTATACTCTGTATACAACTCCCGGTACGGGAATCATTGATGAAAAAGTCTATCCTGTTCCTGAGACGGGGGGTACCGGGTTTGTGGCGAAGGTAATAGGAAGCGGAATGTGCATTGCCTATTCCCAACTTTCAATGTACGAGCGCTCGCGTCAGGTATTCAGGAGTAGTGAAGCGGTGGTGCAGATGTATTTTGCGATTTCCTCTCCGGGTAAGTACGGTCTTGTCGACGAGGCAGGCGCGGTGGTAAGTTTTGATGGCGCAGGTCATAATTTGTTCCTTTTTCAGCCGGGAAATATTGTCGCCGAGATTTCCGCACGTGCGCCGTTTGAGGCCCTGGCGATCTCTCTGACAGTAGACACATTCATGGATCTGTTACCTGGACAGGACGCTGTAAAGGATCGCTTTCAGATGCATCTGCGAATGAAGAGCAGTGGCCGGATGATGCGGCAAAACCTTCCTTTGACTCCAAAAATGGCTGCGATCATATATGATATAGCAGGCAGTAAATACGGATGCAATATCAAAGCGCTCTTTCTCAGGGCGAAGATCATGGAGCTGCTCGCTCTGCAGTTGGAACAGTATGAAGAATCTTCTTTGCAAAATAGTGAGGGCCTGTTGAAGAAAGAGGATGTTGAGAAGATTTATCTGGCCCGGGAGATCATGCTGGAGGATCTGTCGCAGGAATTTACATTGAAAGGTCTTGCGCGCCAGGTCGGTACCAATGAATTTAATCTGAAGAAGCATTTCAAGATCGTCTTCGGGAAAACCGTTTTCGGGTATCTGCATGAATATAAAATGGAGACGTCGAGGCGACTTATTACGGAAACGGGCGAAAAGATCGGTGATGTTGCAACTCAGATGGGTTATAAGTATCCTTCTCATTTTACGGCAGCTTTTCGGAAGTATTTTGGCTTTCTTCCCAAGCAGGTCAAACAGAGTTTGTGTGTTTTTGGTCCCTGGATCATGAAGCTGGAAGCGGCTGCACTGACGCTGGTTGAAGTCAATCAACTGGAAATGCTCGTTTAATGTCCCTAATTTTCCAAGCGGACTTTTGGCTTTTTTTGATCTTTTTTCCTTTCCGGATGCTGGGAAAAGTCCCTGTTTTTTTGTATGTTTGTAGAATAGGGTATTTTATTTCAAGTGATGTTTCATCTGGATCTTTATAAGTCTGCTCCTTTTCTTCCCGGAAGAAGTTCCGCCGTGAAGCATAGCGCTTATGCAGTTTCCGGACGTTTTCCTTGCTTTTGCCGCTGTCCGTATTCGATCTCGAATTTTAAGGACTTTAATACGCTTACCCCGGACACCGTTTCTAAATCTTAATCCGGGGGTATTCTTCCCAATTTTTTTTATGGTTTGTTTTCCGGTAGGCTCGCAGCTTACCTGACGGCAATTCTTTCTTATTTATCAAAAACAACAGATCATGAGTAATGAAAAAAATCCGGTCATACTGGCGGAAAGCGATTTCCGTTTACTCAAGCAGTATGTAGAAAATCTTCGTTTGGGTGTCTCGGATAATGAGATGACATTGACCTACGAACTGAACAGGGCTGAGGTAGTGACGGAAGACAGGCTTTCGCCTGACACGGTTCGTCTGAACGCAGAGGTGAAAGTAAGAGAGGTTGAAAGTAACCGGATGCTTTCTTTTACCATCGTAATGCCTGATCAGGCGGATATCAAAAGAAACAGGGTTTCTGTACTTACTCCGATGGGTTCGGCTGTTATAGGACTCAGGAAAGGGAATAAGCTGGAGTGGAAAATGCCTGCCGGACTAAAGAAGCTCGAAATTGTGGATGTGAAATGGTCTGCCTGATCGTCAAATATCAACCCGGGCCCGAGTCGCAGGTCGCCGGCCCGGGTTGATGATGGATCTGATTACCTGGAAGAGTAATTAGGCGCCTCTTTCTGTATCATGATATCGTGTGGATGGCTTTCTTTAACACCAGCCGAAGTGATTTTGACGAATTTAGCGTTCTGAAGGGCTTCAATATCACCGGCACCGCAATAGCCCATGCCCGCTTTCAGTCCGCCGTTCATCTGGTAAAGAATTTCGGAAACTTTACCCTTAAACGGAACGCGGCCGACAATTCCTTCCGGAACCAATTTTTTCACGTCGTCTTCCGCATCCTGGAAATAGCGGTCTTTAGATCCATCTTCCATGGCTTCTACCGATCCCATTCCACGGTAGGTTTTGAATTTTCTTCCCTCGTAAATGACGATCTCTCCGGGGGCTTCGTCGGTACCCGCGAGCATAGAGCCGATCATCACCGTGCTGGCTCCACCCGCAATGGCCTTGGTTACATCACCGGAGAAACGGATACCTCCGTCGGCAATCACCGGTATACCACTGCCTTTAAGCGCTTCGGCGGCTGACATAACAGCGGAGAGCTGAGGTACCCCAATTCCTGCTATAATCCGTGTGGTGCAGATACTGCCCGGTCCGACCCCTACTTTCACAGCATCTACTCCGGCAGCAGCCAGGGCGAGAGCCGCTTCACCAGTGGCTATATTACCGGCTATCAGTTCCAGCTTAGGAAATTTTTCCTTCAATGATGCGGCTGCTTCGATAACACCTCTGGAGTGTCCGTGGGCTGTATCCAGACTCACCACATCCACACCCGCTTTGATCAGCGCTTCAACACGTTTGATAAGGTCCGCCGTCACACCTATGGCTGCGCCTACCCTTAGCCGGCCGTATTCGTCTTTACAGGCATTGGGATGTGATTTCCGCTTGATGATGTCGCGATAAGTAATCAGACCTGTCAGCCGGTTGTCTTTGTCAACTATGGGCAGTTTTTCTATCTTGTATTCCTGAAGTATATGTTCGGCATCGTCAAGGGTAATGCCCTCTGCAGCGGTGATCAGTTTGTTCTTGGTCATGATTTCCACGACCGGTTGGGAAAGATTACGCTGGAAACGCAGATCCCTGTTGGTGAGTATCCCGATAAGTCTGTTTTGTTTATCTACCACCGGTATGCCGCCGATCTTGAACTCACGCATGATGTGCAAGGCGTCACTGAGGGTGGCCCCTTCGGTAAGGGTAACGGGATCCAGGATCATCCCGCTTTCAGAACGCTTCACTTTTCTTACCTGCTCAGCCTGGGCTTCCAGGCTCATGTTCTTATGGATCATCCCGATTCCCCCTTCCTGCGCCATCGCGATGGCCAGTTCAAATTCCGTCACAGTATCCATCGCAGCCGAGATGAACGGAATATTCAGATGGATGTTCCTGGTAAGTTTTGATTGGGTTCTCGTGTCTCTTGGGAGTACTTCCGAATAGGCCGGAAGGAGGAGAACGTCATCGTAGGTGAGCGCCTCGTAGAGGACTTTATTCTGGGCAGTTGCCATAGCAAATAAGTATCGTTATTTGCCGGGCAAAATTAATAAATAAATTGAACAATAGAAAATATTTGAAAACTAAAGAGTAGATCTGTAAAACTAAATATCCTCTGTCGGGCCTACGTAAATACGGCAGGTCCGGACAGAGGATACTCAAATAACTCGGTATCAAGAGAGACTGTATCTAGCTCTTTTTATTTTTCTTGCTTTTTCTGCCTTTCTTTTTGCTTTCGGGTTGGGGTGCTGGTTCCGGCTCGTCCTTCTGCGTCAGATCTTTTACGCGGATATTCCGGAAGCTCACCACAGAACCGTGACCCAGGAAGGCGATGTGTCCGCTGGCTCTGTTAAGACCAGGGTGGTCTTTCTTGTCAGGAATTCCGTTTTTAGTGGCTTCGTCGAGGTCTCCATCCAGGATGGTTGTGCCGTTCAATATCACCTTGACACGCCGGCCTTGTACAATGACCTCCTCCTGGTTCCATTCCCCTACAGGTTTCAGGTATCCCCGTTTGGCAGGAATAATTCCGTAAGCTGACCCATGGTACTGATAGGGTTCGAGTTTTCTGTAAATAGGTGCATCATTGTCCAGGATCTGAAGTTCTGCCATACCGGCGTAGGCGGCATCGCCTTTAAGCGGTGCACGTATGCCCAGGCCGTTGTTTGCGCCGGGGGTGAGTTTGAATTCGAACCGGAAATTGAAATCTGAATATTCTTCTTTGGTATAAAGGTTCCCGTTGCCCTTGCCGGTCGGACGTATAACGAGATCACCATCTTCGATGATGTAATCCGTCGTATTTCCAACCCAGTGGTGCATATTGGAGCCGTCAAACAGGACTTTGAAATTTTGCTTTTTTTCTTCCTCACTTAGCTGGAAGGGCTCTTTTCTCGGAAGTTCACGAACGTAAATGTCGCGATAGGCCACTAAGGTTCCGTGTGCCTGTAATTCTAATTGTTCGACAGGGAAAATGGGCTGTTTGCGGTCCCAGAAATTTTCCAGAATGACATTGTTAACTACACGCTTCCCGTTCAGGTCGACGGTCACCCTGTCGCCTACCATTTTGATGTAAAACGTATTCCACTCTCCGATTAAGTTATCAGCAACGACGAGCGGCTTACTCGGATGGACGGTGTTATTGTACAAGCCTCCGGAACCCACCTGAGCCCCCACGTCCACGCGGGAAGTGTCCCATACCTGTACCTGGGGGGGTGCCCCGAAGGTAGATGCCGGCGTCTCCTTTTTTGTCAATTTTCCAGTCCACATACATTTCGAAATCGCCATACTGCTTTACAGTACAGAGGTTCTGGCCTTTTCCCGTAAAAACCAGCTCGCCGTCTCGCACTGCCCAGCCGGATCTCATGATCTCATCTGCTTTTACCTGTTTTATAGCAACAGAATCTGGTCCCATTTTTGCACGGGCTATGGGATTGGCCACCAGTCCTTTCCAACCTGTAAGGTCTTTCCCGTTAAAGAGGGAGACATAGCCTTCGCCGGCAGGCATTTCAGCCAGGTATTTTCGGATGGCTTCTCTCTGGTAATCGGCATCTCCGCCTTTTAGTAAAGTACTGGCTTTTGTCAACAATGACCGTACTTCAGAGCCGTTAAAATCTTTATTGGCGAGGGCAATGTTCATGACTGCCTGCGCTGCGGTTGGTGCCACCGGGCTGTCTGACAGATAGGAGCCGGCAAAAATCAGTGCGTTGAAAGTCCTGTTTTTTTGAAGTTCTTTCAAAATCGCCTCTTTCTGAGCTGGAGTTTTAGCAACCGCTGCAATCTCACGAAGCATAATGACTTTCTGTACCGGTGTTTTTGCTGAAGTTGCTGTAGCTTTCAGATAACCTTTGATAGCCAGATCCAAATGACCCGGATCCTCCGATTTTCTGGCTATGGCCAGGAGCTCAGGTGCTGAAGCATCGTCGGACCAGTTGGAAAGGGCCTGGAGCGCGGCTGCGCGTGTTTCGTTTTCGCCTGTGTTATAAGAAGAAGTGACCGCCTGGAGTGCCTTCTTTCCACCTATACCGGCAAAAACAGGAAGTATGGAGGGCTTGTTTTTAGTGGTATTCAACTGACCAAGCAAAAGATCAGTTTGCTGATCTGTGTTTCCTGTGCCTTTCAGGGCCGTTTTTACGGCATCCTGGACAGCTGTAAGGTCTTTTTCCTGGGTACCGGTCTCAAGGAGGCTAAACAGTTGAGGAAGATGGCGGGAGCCTGCTACATTTTTCAACGCGGAGAAAGCAGACGACCTCACGCCGTCGTCCTTGCTGTTGAGTTGAGCGAAGATAAGATCGGCATGCCCGGCAGAAGCACGCGCTGACAATACATCGATAAGTGCAGCTTTTGAGCCGCCGGTGGTACGGGGAAGTACTGCTGCAATTTTTGCAGTAAGGCTTTCTCCTTTTGTGATCAGAAGCGCGTTTTTAATGGCGCCTATTTCATCGGTATTAGCTGTTTTCAAGGCATTCAGTAAAACTGGTATGGAACTTTCTGCTCCAATGTTGCCTATGGCCCGGATGGCGGCGATTTTCACCCCAGGACTTTTGGACGACAACAGACCGTTCAATGCCGGAAGTGCCTGCGTTGTTTCCATTGTTCCGAAAAGCCCTGCAATTTCTTTTTTCAGTTCAGGAGCAGCCTGGCGCATTTGATTTACCCAAAGTGAGATACTTGCTGCTGACGTATTCTTTCCTGCTATTTTTAGAATGGCAGCCCTGACCTGCGGTTCCTTACTCTGAGTAAACTGCCTGATAAGGAAATTGGTATTGTCGCCTTTTTGTATTCGAGCCAGGAGTTCGACCGCTGCTGTGCGGGTGCCTACGGGTGCTTTGGCTGCTTTCAGGATCGATTGCGCAGCTTTGTCTGCGTCGGTTACTTTTCCGTCGTCTGCCAGTCTGTTCAGCAAGTTTAGATAAGATGCCGTTGCATTGGAAACATCGAAGCCGAAATTTACCTTCAGGGCAGCCTCTGAGAGAATGGGTTCTGAAGACGGGCTGCCGATATTGGAAAGGGCATACAGGGCCACCTTGCGGGCTGATGCGTCCTCATTTCGGGCAAGTCTTTCAAGGGCAGGAACGGCCGCGTTGTATCGCAGGTCGCCCAATGCTTCTGCAAATGCAAGGTGCCGTGTATTGTAGGGAGTGTCCAATGCAGCATTCAGCGCCTGGCCGGCAGCGGGAGCACCTGTTTTAACCAGGGCGCGTGCGGCGGGCCCTGCCAGGTAATTGTCGTTCAGAAAGCCGGCAAGTACGGGGACAGCTTCGTCTTTCGCAATCTGCTGGAGCTGAAAAATGAGAAAAGACTGATTTTCTTTGTCTTTTAGTTTCGTAAGCGCTTCACAGTAGGCCTCGCTGCCGAGTTTTCGCCAGGTTTCGTTTCCACTTTGTGAGACATAGTAGGTGAATCCTCCTATGGCGAATTCAAGGGCGGTGTTGTCTCCTTTTCCGGCCGGACTGAGCCCTGAGATCAACTGCACAATACCTGGTTTTCCAAGGGCTGCGAATTCGGCGGCATTTTTCTTCAGCTGTCCGGCATTCGCAGCCGGTACCTGCGCCAGCAAATCAGCTATGCGGGTAGATACGGTTCTTTGATCCTGCTGGGCGATGGCCTGTGTCCACAAAAGAACGAGGCTTAATAGGGTATAGATGTTTTTTTTCATTTTATATAGCTTTAGCCGTTGCTAACTGCTGCTTTCTTGAATGTTGGTAGTTTTGGGATGGATGCGTACTTACATGGTCCAGGGGCCTCTCATGGGCTGATCAATCAGTCTGTTTGCTCCTTCGTCGTCTATAAATACCTGTTTAACCGGGTCGAATTTCAAAGATCTTCCCAGTCGGAGTGCAGCCAGTCCCATGTTTACAAGCGTACAGGAGCGGTGGCCGTTTTCTTCGTTCAGCGCAAATTTCTGCCGCTTCAACACCGCTTCTGTGAAGTCAGTGACTTGCGGGTCCGGATCAGGGAAGGCAGCAAGTTTTTTCTCGATATCAGGGATGTCGCAACGGAATCCGTTGTAGACTTTTCCATTAGGTCCTTCAATGTAGGGGGCCTCCGTATCCCGTCCCTCGCCGTCAAGGATGATCTTGCAGCCATCGGCATAGGTATATTCAATTCTTCTCCAGGTGCCAACAGCGTCGGTATGCTGCTGTGGTGCATCTACCTCAACACTGATGGGGCTTGTGTCGTCTTTACCGAGCAGGTACTGTACAGGGTCGAGGTAATGTTGTCCCATGTCTCCTAATCCACCTCCGTCATAATCCCAGTATCCCCGGAAGGTATTATGTACCCTGTGGGCATTGTACGGGCGGTACGGCGCAGGCCCCAGCCACATGTCATAGTCGAGTTGTGCCGGAACAGGCTCAGGCGCCAGGTTGGATTTTCCCACCCAGTAAAACTTCCAGTCAAATCCCGTGTGCTTTCCGACAGTTATTTTCAAGGGCCAGCCCAGCAGTCCGCTTTGAACGAGTTTTTTGATGGGCTTAACGGTAGTGTTCATTCCGTAGAAGTTCCCTTCAAACCGGAACCAGGTGTTGAGACGGAAGATCCTGCCGTGTTGCTGAACAGCTTCAACGAGTTTTTTGCCTTCTCCTATGGTTCGGGTCATGGGTTTTTCACACCAGACGTCTTTCCCGGCGCGGGCAGCATCGGCTGCGATAATTCCATGCCAGTGCGGAGGTGTGGCGACATGGACAATGTCCACCTCGGGGAGTTGAATCAGTTCGCGATAGTCCCGGAAGGTCTTTACGCCTTGATCCAGTCCTTTCAAAGCAATATCAATATGCCTTGTGTCTACATCACAGATGGCCACCACCTTGGTGCCGGCTAGCTTGAAATGTCCTCTTCCCATTCCCCCGACGCCCACTATTCCTTTGGTAAGGGTGTCGCTGGGAGGGATAAACCCTTTACCCAACACATGGCGGGGCACGATAGTAAATGCGCCAAGTGCGGCTAACGATCCTTTGATGAAATCACGCCTGGAGCGAGCAGTGGTTTCCTTTTTTTGTTCCATGGGTTATGGGATTACGAAAGTGAACAGTAGTTGGTTTTCAAGCGAGCAAATATAAACGTACTATTATAAAATTCTACAATTGAAAGAGGCTTTATTTAGTAAGTTTATTTAAGGTGGGGAGACTAAATTAATTTTTTTATTAAGTGTCTTGTTTACGCATTTGTATGCCGGATTCACCGGCAGGTGTTTTGACAGAATTTCAGACATGGAGTTGACAGGGGTAGTCAATATTGACTACCTTGCGTCGTAAAACAAAAGGCGAAGCAGGGGATCCTGCCCGAGGCCTGTCACAAACAATATATAAAATCTGTTTAATTATGAGCGAAATCTCAACACGCTTTAAACCAGGGGTAGTTACAGGAGATGCAGTCAGTGAAATCTTCCGTCATGCCAATGAAAATAACTACGCACTTCCTGCGGTGAATGTAGTAGGTAGTGACTCGGTAAATGGCGTATTAGAAGCAGCAAAAGCGGTAAACAGCCCGGTGATTGTTCAATTTTCTAATGGAGGGGCTGCCTTCTATGCCGGAAAAGGCGTTTCAAATGAGAATCAGCGTGCAGCCATTGCGGGAGCCATCGCGGGAGCGAACCACGTACACCAGCTTGCCGGCGTATATGGGGTGCCTGTGATTCTGCATACCGATCATTGTGCTAAAAAATTATTGCCCTGGATAGACGGTCTTATAGAGGCAGGAGAACGTCATTTTGATGCTTACGGGATACCTCTTTACAGTTCCCACATGCTTGACCTTTCCGAAGAATCTCTGGAGGAAAACATGGATATCTCGGCGCGCTATTTTGAGCGTATGGCGAAGATAGGAATGACTATAGAAATTGAACTTGGTGTTACAGGAGGAGAAGAGGATGGTGTTGATAACAGTGACGTGGATAGCTCCAAGCTTTATACGCAGCCTGAGGAAGTAGCCTATGCGTACGAGGTGCTGAGTAAAATTTCGCCAAACTTCACCATTGCCGCTGCATTTGGTAATGTGCACGGTGTTTATAAGCCGGGTAACGTAAAGTTGCAGCCTGTTATTCTGCAAAACTCGCAGGAGTACATCCAGTCGAAGTATGGTACCGGAGATCTTCCTGTCAACTTTGTGTTCCATGGGGGGTCGGGCTCCACGAGAGAGGAAATTCGCGAAGCAATCACTTACGGTGCCATAAAAATGAACATAGACACCGATATCCAATGGTCTACCTGGGAGGGTGTATTGAAATATTACAAGTCGAAAGAAGGTTATCTCCAGTCACAGCTCGGGAATCCAGACGGCGACGATGTTCCGAACAAGAAGTTCTACGACCCGCGCGTGTGGTTGCGTAAGGCGCAGGAATCTCAGGTGGAGCGTCTCAAACTGGCGTTTGAAGACCTGAATTGTGTAGGACGTCTGGCCTGATTTCAGCCTTTCATTTTAAAGCCTCTTCTCTGTCTTTTCAGGGGAGAGGCTTTTTGATGGAAAAATGGTACATCCTTAAAAGTTACGTTAAATTTTTGACACTACCAAATTTTTTTATGCTCGCCATTCAACAACATCGTTACGGGTCAGCTGAGGAGCTCTACATGGGCGAATGCGCTACGCCTGAACCCGGTCCCGGGGAGCTGCTGGTCAGGGTAAAAGCAGCCGGGGTGAACAGGGCGGATCTACTGCAGCGCGAGGGTAAATATCCGCCACCCACCGGGGTAACTGATGTGTTGGGACTGGAAGTAGCTGGAATTGTGGTAAAAACAGGGGAAGCGGCGGAAGGTTTTGCAGTGGGAGATCGTGTATTCGGACTGCTCCCGGGCGGCGGTTATGCAGAATATGCAGCAGCACCCGCCACCTTATTCAGAGCCATGCCGGAAGAATGGAGTTTCGAGATGGCCGCGGCGGTGCCAGAGGTTTTTTTGACTGCGTTTCAATCTTTAAACTGGCTGGCAAAGCTGAAGAAAGGGGAGACTGTGCTTGTACACGCAGGTGGAAGCGGGGTGGGAACGGCAGCTATTCAAATCGCAAAAGCCATGGGCGCCCGTGTAGCGATTACTGCTTCCGCGGGTAAGCTCAACGGATGCCTGGAATTGGGAGCTGATTTGGCATTTGATTATACAATCCCCGGGTTATGGGAGGAGATGAAGGAGAAGACGGGAGGCGTTGACGTTATTCTTGATCCGGTGGGCGCTGTTTACTTCGGCGGTAACCTGGAGATTCTAAGAACGGACGGACGTTTGGTGATGCTTTCCGGCATGGGAGGAGTGAAAGCGGGGGAGGTCTTTGTCGGGCAGATCATTTTTAAAAGATTGAGCATCCTGGGTACAACACTTCGCTCGCGGACGAAAGCATACCAGTCCGCTTTGTGGGATGATTTCTGGTCGTTTGCGCTTCCTAAGTTTAATGAAGGCGGTTTAAAGCCTGTTTTGGATTGTATTTTTGATTGGAGTGAGGTCAGGGAGGCACACGGATATGTGGAGGCCGGCAGGAATATCGGAAAAGTTATTATGCGCGTGGGCTAGGGTAGTTATTATTTGTACTTTTGCATCGATACATTCACATTCGTCTGTCAGAGACAGGTTTGCCTGCGTATTTTGATCCGGATGAAGTAAATAAATTTGTTTCTTTTCATGAGCATTTTAGAGAAAATAAAAGGTCTTTCCCTGTCGTTTGCCGACGACGCGATAGCGAATCGTCGCCATCTTCATCAAAACCCGGAATTGTCATTTGAAGAGGTAAAAACAGCAAAGTTTGTTGCCGACCAGCTGAGGGCACTTGGGCTCTCGCCACAGGAAGGTTTTGGTGGGCATGGTGTTGTCGCGTTGATCGAGGGACGGAATCCGGAGAGGAAGGTCGTAGGATTGAGGGCCGATATGGATGCTTTGCCTATCATTGAAGCCAATGAGGTTCCTTATAAATCTCAAAACCCGGGAGTAATGCACGCTTGCGGTCACGATGTACACACGTCGTCCCTCTTGTCGTCGGCCAGGATTCTGCAAGAGCTCAGGAACGAATTTGAAGGTACAATCAAGCTTGTTTTCCAACCTGCCGAAGAAAAGGCACCCGGCGGAGCATCAATAATGATACAGGAAGGTGTGTTGGAGCGTCCCAGTCTGGCCGGTATGATCGGTCAACATGTTGCGCCGGATATTCCTGTCGGCAAAATAGGCTTTCGTGAGGGTATTTATATGGCTAGTACAGACGAACTTTATCTGACGGTTAAAGGAAAGGGTGGGCATGGTGCAGCACCTCACCAGACGATCGATCCGGTTTTGATTGCGTCACATATCATTGTGGGCTTGCAGCAAATCATCAGCCGTAACCGCAGGCCTAACAATCCTTCTGTGTTGTCTTTCGGTCGGTTTATCGCAAACGGTGTTACGAATGTGATTCCCGACGACGTCACCATCCAGGGAACATGGCGTTGTATGGATGAGGAATGGAGGGCCGATGGACTTGCACGAATGAAGAAAATGGCGATCGGTATTGCGGAGGCCATGGGAGCTACCTGTGAATTCGACGTGATAAAGGGCTATCCAAGTCTTTATAATAATCCTGAGCTGACACGCAGAACCCGTTCCGCGGCCGTAGACTATATGGGCGCAGAAAATGTGATCGATCTGGACCTCTGGATGGCCGGCGAGGATTTTGCTTTCTACTCTCAGGTGGTGGATTCGTGTTTCTACCGTCTGGGTACCCGCAACGAGGCGCGTGGTATTATATCCGGTGTACATACACCTACTTTCGATGTAGATGAGTCTTCTCTCGCCATAGGTGCGGGATTGATGGCGTGGCTCGCCGTGAGTGAGCTTGTTTGATGCCGGATTCAAATCGCGAGGGTGTGTCACAGTTATAGCCTGCGTGGTGACCGGGGATGACTTTCTAAAAAATTGAACGGAATCTTTGTTAATCAGCTGGTAATGATTAATTTTGCAGTCCAAATTTCCGGATGGTGTAATGTTCTTGCACCGTCTTTTATAAATAACTATTAAAAATCAAGCAGTTAAATGCCTACTATTTCACAGTTAGTCCGTAAAGGAAGAGAGAAACTAACCTGGCAATCAAAGTCACCGGCTTTAGATTCCTGCCCACAGCGTCGTGGAGTGTGTACACGTGTGTATACTACTACGCCTAAAAAACCGAATTCTGCTTTGCGTAAAGTGGCCCGTGTGCGCTTGTCAAATCAGAAAGAGGTGAATGCCTACATTCCTGGTGAAGGTCATAACCTTCAGGAGCACTCGATCGTACTTGTACGGGGTGGTCGTGTGAAGGATCTTCCAGGTGTGCGTTACCACATCGTCAGAGGTACTCTTGATACCG
>CAZAVR010000053.1:0-7464 GCA_964488435.1 uncultured Cytophagales bacterium
TAGAAACAGACTTTGTGAAAGATGATATCCGGTGTGTGATGGAGCAGGTCGCGCCCGACGGAAGCATCATTGATCATATCGACGGGCGTACACTTAACCCGGGCCATGCCATCGAAGGTGCCTGGTTTATCTTACACGAAGCGAAGCACCGCAATAATGACGCACATTTGATTGAACTCGGCTGCAAAATGCTTGACTACATGTGGGAGCGGGGCTGGGATGAAGAACATGGTGGAATATTTTATTTCAGGGATGTCTATAGCAAACCTGTACAAGAGTATTGGCAGGACATGAAGTTTTGGTGGCCGCATAATGAAGTTATTATTGCCACATTACTGGCATTTACGCTGACTGGCGACGAAAAATATGCGCGCTGGCACAAAATGGTGCATGACTATGCGTACGGTCATTTCCACGATGCCCGGAACGGCGAATGGTTTGGCTATTTACATCGGGACGGCAGTGTTGCCCAGACCGCCAAGGGCAATCTTTTCAAAGGTCCCTTTCATTTGCCACGACAGGAGTGGTATTGTGCACAACTACTGAACAGCATGATTAAAACTGAGCCTGTTATATCAGGATAAACCATATTGATAAACTAAAAAATATACCTATTGAACTATGAATATATCTCGATTTTTCCCGGTAGTTCTTTTCTTTGTTGCTTCATTGACCTTTGCCCAGACACCAGTCTTTGTTTCCGGAGAAGAAGGCTATAAATCATTCAGGATACCTGCTATCGTTAGGGCTCCCAATGGCGATTTACTCGCTTTTGCGGAGGGTAGGGTAGCAGGAAGCAATGACTTCGGTGACATTGACATCGTGCTGAAGCGTAGCAAAGACAAGGGTAAAACCTGGTCCTCCGTAGAGGTGGTAGCCGATTATGATAAGTTGCAGGCAGGCAACCCGGCCCCGGTGATGGATCTCACGGATCCAGCCTTTCCTAAGGGCCGGCTTTTCCTGTTTTATAACACGGGCAACAACCATGAAGGGGAAGTCCGCAAGGGGAAAGGACTTCGTGAAGTATGGTATAAAACTTCCACAGATGCCGGTCTTACCTGGTCGAAAGCAGTGAATATTACCACACAGGTACACAGACCCAGGCAGCCGGAAATAAATCCGGCATACCATTTCAGCGAGGACTGGAGAAGTTATGCAAACACCCCGGGGCATGGAATGCAATTGTCTGAGGGGCCTCACAAGGGTCGGATTTATATTGCTGCCAATCGTTCGGCTGGTGAGCCTAAACCTAAATATACCGATTACAAGGCGCATGGATTTTACAGCGATGATCATGGAAAGACATTTAAGCTTAGTGAAATTCTCTCTGTTGAAGGTTCCAATGAAGCTACAGCTGCGGAGATTTCAGGCGGAAGGGTTATGCTCAATGCCCGTAACCAGCAGGGGGATGTGCGTGCAAGAATAGTTGCCGTAAGCAGTGACGGGGGAGTAAAATGGGACTCCACTTATTTCGACCATCATCTGCCTGATCCGGTTTGCCAGGGAAGTATATTGACGCTTGGGAAAAAGAACAGGAAAAATATACTGGCTTTTTGTAATGCAGCAGATACGAAGAAGCGTGACAACCTTACATTGAGGATCAGTTATGATGACGGTGCTACCTGGACAAAACAATATCTGGTAGATAAAGGTCCGAACGGAGAAGGAAGTTACACTGCTTACTCAGATATCGTTAAAACAGGTAAACAAAGTGTAGGTGTCCTCTACGAAAGAGATGGATATAAGACGATTGTTTACAAGGAGATTATCTGGAAATAGGAATACACGTTTGCCGCTTCTGGTTAGACGCGAAGGAGAGCGCCGTTTTTATTTGAGGGCATGTTTCTTCAATTAAAAACGGCGTTCTCCTTGAAACAGAATATAATTCTTATTATTTGGCTTTTTTTTTGATATTTTTACTTTTTTTGTTTATATAGTTTTAATTAATTTTGTATTATGTTATATTAGGCAAATTAATCAAAATAATATTCTGTTTTTCATTTTCTTGTACCGGCCCATTTTTAGTGGTTGAGAAAAGAGGTTGTATCCGGCACGTATGTCCATACAGGTTCAAAATTCGGGATGATATCCCATCGTTTATGATCAGTTTTACAACAGGGAAAAAGAGATGGTAGCCGGAATTTAATCCTTAATGTATTTCGATATTGGCAGCTGAAGTTCTTTTAAGCCATTTGTCGCCAGTCGCGCAACCTCCCGGGCTCCCTCTTTGCTCAAGTGGGTGTCATCTTTCTTTCCATTTGGGAATCGGGAGCTTACGCCTGGTCCTATATGAATAAAAAGGCTTTTTGATTGTTCAGGGCCAAGCTGATTGATATATTCTACTGTTTTTTTATTGAGATCCACCATGGGAACATTTAATTCGGAAGCGATGAGACGAACCACCGTTACGTATTTTCCATGCGTATCACTTAATTTTCCCTTTGAATCATAAACCCTACGGGGTATAGAAGTGAATAGTATTGGGATGCCTTTCCTGGCCTTGACCTCGTGTATATAGTTCACGATATTCTCTCTGAAGGTAGTCTCAGGGTCTGTATGTCTCAAAGAATCTTTTTTTTTATCATTGTGCCCGAACTGAATAAAGACGTAATCTCCTTCAGCTACCTTGTTAATTACTTTATCCCATTTTCCTTCATTTCGGAAGGATTTGGAACTACGGCCGCTGGCTGCCATGTTGAAAATGTTAACGTTGGGTTTAAAGTAAGTTCCGATCACCTGCATCCATCCTCTCCCCGGGTTATTTTCTGTGGTGTCTATGTTGCACATAGTGGAATCACCTATAGAATAAATGTTCACCATTTCACGGGAAGGTGTTAGCGCAAATTGTAACATGCAAAAAGCGAGGACCAGTGTCAGCGTTTTATTTTTGGTTACCATAAAAGGTCAGATTAAATTATTTTCGCCACAATTTATTAGAATTGTACAATCTGGTTTACACTTCCAGGGATATAAATCAGCGAGAACGTTCTCGAAATTATTTCGAGAACGTTCTCGCTGATTTATGTAAGTGATTCATTGATAATCGGTTAAATTTTGAATAGCATGGTGTTGGTTTGAAGTATGTTCTCAGTCATGAGATGGTCTCAAAATTCTATTTCTATAATTTCTAAACCCCAATTCTTTTAACGAATGAAAAATAATTACAAACATTGGCGTTAGCCTTTTTACTGATATCTCTTGTCGGTGCGTCTGTAGCGTGGTGGAAAAGCGATTTGGTGTTGTCAGACTTTCGGAAAAATGCATTATATTGAAAATCAATTTTCGCAAGCTTTCCCGGCTGGGCGAGAAGACAGCGAAATAGCGTGCGAACTTCCCTTCCCGGATGGCCAGACAAACCAAACCTGCAGACGTAGCCATGGTTACAATCGACAACTACCTGGACAACCATTACATACACAGAAGTAACTGGCTGAGAGCCGCCGTATTGGGTGCAAACGATGGCATTATTTCCATTTCCAGTCTCGCTATCGGCATAGCTGCGGCGAGTTCAACGCGAGAGCCCATCATGTTGGCCACAGTAGCCGGGCTGGTAGCCGGCGCCTTGTCGATGGCTGCAGGAGAGTATGTTTCGGTCAGTTCACAAACGGATATCGAGCAAGCCGATATAGAAAGAGAGCGGAAAGAGCTAAAAGAAATGCCGGAAGCCGAACTGCATATCCTGGCACAGATATATGAAAGGCGGGGCCTTAAGAAGGAAACGGCGTTACAGGTTGCCCGGGAACTGACGCAGGCAGATGCATTATCAGCTCATATCAGGGATGAACTGGGTATAAATGAAATTAGTGAGGCTAATCCGTTACAGGCAGCCTTTGCTTCAGGTGCCTCATTTACTGCCGGGGGCGTACTGCCGCTTTTGGTTACCTTATGGGCTCCGATTAAAGACATGGAGTACTGGTTGTATGGATTTACGCTGGTTTTTTTAATTATACTCGGAATATTGTCAGCCAGAACAGGGGGCTCTGATATTTCAAAGGCGATTATCAGGATAACTGTTTGGGGTACCATTGCGATGGGTTTGTCGGCATTGGTAGGTTATGCTTTTGGTGTGAGTGTTTAGGTTTTCATTCCACTATAATGAATTCAAGCCGGGACCTCCTTCAATACAACACTGTTTCAAAACAGTTCTCCGTCTTAAACGGTATGCGTGGGGTAGCTGCCATGGCGGTGGTCGTTTTCCACTTTATGGAGATCATCATTACTGATTTTTCGAAGAACTTCATTGCTCACGGTTTTCTGGCTGTGGATTTCTTTTTTTGTTTGTCAGGTTTCGTTGTAGCGCATGCCTATGACAAGCGAGTCGAACACATGTCCGTTTCAGGATTTCTGAAATACAGGCTTAAACGCTTGCATCCGTTGGTTTTACTGGGATCTCTGCTCGGATTACTGGCTTTTTTATTTGATCCATTTACTGCGGCTTCTGCCAGATACAGTGTTTTGCAGATAGCAGCACTCTATTTTTTTTCTTCGCTGCTTGTACCTTATCCGGTGATGGAAGACCGCTATTTTAATTTGTTTGGTCTGAATGCACCAAGCTGGTCTTTGTTTTGGGAGTATGTGGGAAATGTATTGTATGCTTTTCTGCTGGCGAAACTTCCCGGCAGACGGCTGCTTACCTTAGGTGTGTTGAGCGCAGCAGTTATTGTTTTTATTGCTGTAACATCAGGCTCGCTCATTGGCGGATGGGACGGATCTACATTTTGGCATGGAGGCGCCAGGATGCTTTTTTCATTTCTTGCGGGTATGTGTATACTTAGATATCGTCTGATATGGAAGAATAGAATCGGATTTATCGGAATGTCCCTTTTGTTGGCAGCTGCTTTCCTGGTTCCTTATGACAAAGCGGGCAACTGGTTCGTGGAACCTCTGATCGTGATTGTCTATTTTCCTTTGCTGATATCCCTGGGGGCTGGGAGTACGATTCATCCGGGACATGAAAGCCTGTGCAAGTTATCGGGTGATTTATCGTATCCTCTCTACATCACACATTACTTCGTGATGTGGATATTTGGCAGTTATTTCAACAGGTTTCATCCGCCTGTGAGTACGCTTGTCTTAGTAGTGATGTTTCTTTTTTTAGTTCAGCTATCTGTGGCATATTTGTCATTCAGGTATTTTGACCAGCCAGTGAGACGGAAATTCAGAGATTGACAAAATGGTCATCCAACCAGGTGGAACGGATCTTTTAAGAAAAGTAAAAAATAAATGCTTGACAAAGCGGTATTTCGTTACATTAAAAAAACACCTTTATGATACTGGACGCCTTAAGATCAGAATTCGAGCAAGAAGTTGAAAACACGAGAGTGTTGTTGAAGGCTGTGCCTGAGAAAGACCTTGCGTATAAGCCTTCTTCCATTTCCTGGACCATGGGGGAGTTGGCGCAGCACATCGCTACTATTTACTACTGGTATGTCGGCACGCTCACCCAGGAGGTATATGATCCCTCTGTCGATAGTCTTGAAAGAGGCCCGACATCTGACATTGACGCGACACGAGCGCTTTTTGAAAAAAATGTAGAAAAGGCCAGGGAGGCGCTAAATGAAATCACAGAGGAGAACCTGGAAGATATCTGGACCATGAAGTCAGGTGACCGCGTCTTCATTGGACCTTTGCCCCGCAAGGTGGTCATTCGCAGCTTTCTTTTCAACCATATTTATCACCACCGTGGTGAGATGATTATCTATTTAAGGGCTACCGGGAATAAAGTGCCGGGATTGTACGGCCCGACTTATGAAATGTCTAAGGGGATCAAGTAAGGTTTGGCCGTTAGCCCGGAGGTGTGAATGATAGCTGTCAATGTATCCCTGCAGATATGACTGGATTTTTACGTGCCCGGGAAGGCGTAGTCAACGCCACCCGGGTTCAAAATTCGTGTCTTTATTTTGTCGGATTTAAACTTGTCTGTTTATCTTTGCCCCATGATTACTTTCGCAATATATACAACGTGTATGGCAAGGCCTTGGATTGCTTAGTCAGTTGCTTTTTTTTCTACTGATTTGAGAGGATAGCCGCAGGTGGCGTACTTCTCGTTTTGTTGTATATTTTTTCAATTTTTTTTTATGGAAAATCAGAAGTGGTTTAAAACCTATCTGTTTATATGGGCCGGTCAGTTGATTTCTATGCTTACCAGCTATGCGGTCAATTTTGCTGTCATTATTTGGTTGAGTCTCGCTTATAAATCTGCTGAAGTACTGGCTTTTGCTGCCATAGCAGGAATGTTGCCGCAAGCGGTGATCGGTCCGTTTGCCGGGGTTTTTATAGATCGGTGGGACCGGAAGAAGGTAATGATTTATGCCGATGCTTTTATCGCCCTTTGTACTTTTGCGATGACTTTTGTCCTGAGAGATGACAGTGCGGAATTGATATGGGTATACCTGCTACTGGGATGCCGTTCGGTGGGTACGGCATTTCATGCGCCGGCCATACAGGCGGTAGCGCCATTACTGGTACCGGAAAAAGAACTCCTTCGGGTATCCGGAATCAATCAGATGTTGCAGTCCGTAAGCAGTATCGCCGGACCCGCCCTCGGCACATTGGCTATTACTTACTTTTCGATATCGAATGTGCTTTTTCTGGATGTAATAGGTGCAGCAGCGGCGATCTTGTCTCTTTTGTTTGTAACCATCCCCCGTTTGAAAACAGAGGTGAATGCTTCTATGTCTACTGTAGTTGCCGAGGTAAAAGAGGGCTTTGGAGCTATTCTGGCCAACCGGGGACTTGGGTTTCTGTTTTTGTATGCCATGGTGGCGACTTTTTTCATTATGCCGGTAGCCGTGATGTTTCCCTTGCTGACCACGGGACATTATCAGGGCGGCAAGTGGGAGATGAGTCTGATAGAAATCGTGTGGGGAGTGGGTATGCTGGTAGGTGGGTCCCTACTCGGTGTAATGCGCATAAGCGTTGCCAAGGTAATTCTGATTAACGCCATGCACATCGTTTTGGGGCTGACGTTTGTATTCTCCGGCTTTTTTCCTCCTTCCTGGTTCATTGGTTTCGTACTGATTACGAGTTTGGGCGGTGTGGCGATGTCCGTATTTTCGGCGTCTTTCATGACCACCATTCAGGAAGAAGTGGAACCGGGCATGCTTGGGCGCGTATTTTCGATGTATTTCAGCATGGCGGTATTACCCAGTCTGGTGGGGTTGTTGTTTACGGGCTTTATCGCCGAGATGATCGGGGTGGCCCGGGCTTTCATCATTTCCGGCGTAATAATGGTTGGAGTAGGCATAGCCTCCTTTCTGACGCCCGTATTGATGAAGTTGGGCAGGGAGGAGAATGAAGTCGACGGAGGGGGAGAAATGGTTCGGTAGATTGTCAGGTTCTATAGTTCATTTAGTTCAATAGTTTATTCAGTTCAATAGTTTATTTAGTTCAATAGTTCATTTAGTTCTATAGTTCATTTAGTTCTATAGTTCATTTAGTTCTATAGTTCATTTAGTTCTATAG
>CAZAVR010000053.1:7564-14081 GCA_964488435.1 uncultured Cytophagales bacterium
TTCATTTAGTTCAATAGTTCATTTAGTTCAATAGTTTATTTAGTTCTGTAGTTTATTCAGTTTTATGGTTCGTTAAGTTGGCGAACTGAATAACTGGTAGGTTCGACACGCCCTTCGCATAGTTTGGAGCTGCAAGCTGAGCAGCCCGACAGGGTCGGGGCCAATGCGTCTCTGATTCACTATTACATCCATACTGATGCAACACTTAGTGAAGTATTAAAGGTCAACCTAATGCTTTGGACAAGTGACGCCGATATTAAAGTTAAAGTACAATGACTATCCCCGAAAAATGAAAATCACACTGGAAAAGTATAATTCTGAATGGACACACATGTTTGAAGAGGTAAAAGCCGACTTAGACAGACTGTTAGGTTTTTTAACAGTAGAAATCGAACATATAGGAAGTACTTCTGTGGAGGGCCTGTCGGCGAAACCCATCCTCGATGTGTTGGTAGGTGTATCAGAGGAAAGCGAACTGGCTTACACAATTTTACCACTTACTGGTAATAATTATGTTTATTATCAGGTTTACAACGGGGATATGCCTTACAGAAGATTCTTTGTAAAGCACATTGTAGACCCTGAGGTGCTTTTCGTCCCTACAGTAATCGAAGATCAGGAAAACATTCCTTCCTCTACCTGGGAGCACAGCCATCGGATAGCACACATTCACATTTTACAATATAATTCCGTACATTGGATACGGCATATTGCTTTCAGGAACTACCTGAGAACATATCCCGAGGTAAGAGAGCGATACCAGTCGCTCAAAGAAGCATTGAGCGGTCGGGAATGGTCCGACGGAAATGAATACAACGCAGCCAAAGACAAATTCCTGAAGACGGAGGAAAAAAAGGCCGTCAATTTGTATAGCGGTAGAAAAAACGCCTTTTCGGCTCCATAGTGAGCAAGTGAGGGGAAATATACCTTGCAAGGGGCCTTTGACTTACGGTTTTGATGGGATGTGTCACCTTAAATTCTAAATAGATGAGGTATAGGAAAGTTACTGCACGGAATTCCTTTTTCCTGTTTTTTTTTCTTGCTGTTATCCTATCCGGTAGATGCTTAGGAGTTGAACTTTTTTGTCATTCAGGGGAGGATGAGGTTCTGATTGACAAAGCGAGAGTCTGGTACCAAGAAAAAATCAAAAGTGAAGAAAATGTTCAGGGGAACCCAGGCACGCGCAGACCTGCACCGACTCCCAACTGGAAAGAATGCAGGGTTGACTATGTCAGAACCGGAAAGATAGTGGTTGTTAAGACGGATTCAGTCGCATTGCATAACCCTGGTTTGGCGATGATCCGGGTTTTTGTCTTCAAGGAATTTAAAGGGGAAATTGCAAATGGCGTAATACTGGAATTTGTCGGCTACTCCGGTTTTCTGAAGGAAAACGCGGACACACTGATCAGGCTTTATCGTGAAACGGAAATTCCGGGTTACACCGGTATGGTGATGAACTTTTCGGTTAACTACGCGTATTTGTACCGCCTATTTTATAAGGACGGATTTAAAACGAGAAATTTCGTCGCTCCGGTCATTGAGACGGCAAATCATTAGATTTGTTTTTTATCTCCTTGAGCAAGTCTTCCATATAGTCAATTTGAACCTCTTGTATTTCTATCAGTTTTTTATTCTGATGAACCAGCAGATAGTCTATTTTCTCACTCATTAGTTTGATTTCAAGTTCTGCTTTCAGGTTGATTTTGTAATCATGTTCACCGCGTTGCCTGTCCTTTTGCTCCTGCCTGTTCTGACTCATCATGATGATAGGTGCCTGTATGGCTGCCAGACAGGAAAGTATAAGATTGAGCAGAATAAACGGATACGGATCAAATGCCTTTGTCGCCAGAATCCAGATATTTATACTCATCCAGATGATAATAAAGGAAAAGAAAGTGATAATAAATGTCCAGCTCCCGCCAAATGCAGCTACTTTATCGGCGATTCTCTGACCGAAAGTCAGCTCAGTTTCGATTTCATCCTGGATATTTTCCGAAAGAATGGAATTATTTCTGATCGCGTCCATTACATCCTTGTCGATACGGGCAAGTTCTCCCTTTTCCTGAATGACAAGCGAAGTCAGGTACAGACGGCGGTATTTGTTCAGTTCCGATAGTGCGATGAGGTGATCGTCTTCAAAGCCGGGGAATTCATTTTTAATCAGATGCAGCACACTTTGTCTGATATCCTTCCCTTTTACTTCTTCTCCCTTCGGGATTTCTTCTTTACTTATATAGCTGATTGGCATACGGAGATGGGTTTCCTTTCTTGTGTATTATCCGGAAAGCCCTTATCTTACTAAGATAGTAAAATAAAGGATCATTTCCAAATTTATTTGATATCTCATCGTATCATAAAGGAAACCAGACAATCTGTTAGGAATATTTTAAGCGCGCAGCCGGCCGGATATCAGCTCGTTTTTATCCGGCCACCATTACGATTTAGTCTTCTGCCGTACCCATCACCAGGCTTTGGTCTGTCCCTTTAAGTACCTGCCTGTATTCACGCGGACTATAGCCGGTGATCTCTCTGAACTGCCGGTTGAAGTACGAAAGGTTTTTATAACCGCATTCATAGCAAATCCTCAAAACATCCCAATCACCCGTAAGCAGCAGGCTCGTGGCATGGGTGATGCGTACATGATTGACAAATTGTGAAAAAGTCTGCTCCATCCGTCGCTTAAAGTACCTGCAAAAGGCAGCTTCATTGAGGTGCATCAGTTCGGCTGCTTTCTTACTGTCCAGATCCTCTTTGAAGTTTTCGATGACGTATTTCATGACCGGTTCCAGGCGCGTTGAGTCCCTGCTGGTCAGCTTGATGACAGAATGCACCTCGTTCATCACTTCCAGTTGTTCGTTGCTGAGCGAGGAAATATGGTTTAGCATTCTTAGAAAGGAGATCAGCTCGTTGAGCCCTTGCTGATCGGTTATCTTATCGAACAGACGGTATATTTCTTCGTTGTTTTGCTTTAGCTGTACGCCGTGAGCCGATTTGCCTAACAGGTCTTTTACTTTGATATAGTTTACGTGGTCAAAAAATCCGGATCCGAGGAAGTCTTCTCTGAAAAATATCGCTACAGCGTGTGCTTTTTCGCCGGAGGATATAAAAGAGGTTTCGTTGTAGAAACAGTGGCCGAAGCCAGGACCGAAAAGGAATATGTCACCCTCCTGGAAGTTCATGATTTTCCTGCCTGCATATAATTTACCATGACTCTTCTTGATGAAAATAAGTTCGTAGAGATCGTGAAAATGAAAAGGAGAGGTGAAATAGGTCTGCACGTATTCCTTGACCAGGAAGCCTAGGCCTGACGGGTCGGACTGGTGTTCGAAGATGACTTTCATAGAGAGTATGGGAACATGAGACGGTCTTCCCCGTCAGCTATTTGATGAACTTCAGTATAAAAATAACACGTTTTTCTATATTTCTTTTGAAATGGCAAATATTGTATCGGTATTGGCATCTGTGGTAGTGTTGACCGCTATGGGCAACTGATACCTTTACATCACAATTAAATCACATTTTCTTAATAGAAAATCCATATAGAATTGCACACTATATATCTGGGTTCCCTTTTTCAGATTTTGCACGATGATCATCTGAATGTGTTAACGAGGAATTTAGCCAGGCCCGGAGAGGCGAACCCGGGTTCCTATTGAGTTGTATTTACGTTCAAACCTAAAAAACTATGAACAGGAAAAGTTACTTCTATTATTTGTCGTTTTGGCCTTTTTGTTGGGGACTGGCTTGTATGCTGCTACTTGCGAGTATAGAAAGTCCTATATACGCGGTTGGGAAACCAGGAGCCTTATTTAAAAAATTACCTGTTGAAGCGCAGGAGATCACAGGTACGGTAAAAGATGAAAAAGGAGAATTGCTTCCTGGAGTAAATGTAGTATTGAAGGGAACACAGATTGGAGCCACTACCAGCACCTTAGGGAGGTATACTATCCAGGTGCCGACTAGCGGATCGGTGTTGATTTTTTCATTTGTCGGATATCAGAGCCGCGAAGTGGTTGTAGGGACACAGCGGGTGGTGGACGTTTCCTTGTTTCCGGATCAGAAGAACCTGGACGAAGTGGTTGTGATCGGCTATGGTACACAGAAGAAGACTTCTCTGACGGCGGCCGTATCAAGTATAAAAGGTGAAGAAGTAGCGTCTGTTCCCATCGCAAATTTGAGCAATGGCCTCGGTGGGCGGCTTAGCGGTGTGATCGTTCAGCAGGGTTCAGGTGAGCCTGGGGCTGACGGAAGCAGAATATTGGTACGGGGAATTTCAACCACTGGCTCTACGCAACCGCTACTCGTGGTAGACGGCATTCCGAGGCAGTTTCAAAATCTGGATCCCAATTCGATAGAAAGTATGACCGTTTTAAAGGATGCTGCAGCTGTGGCACCATACGGGGTTGCGGGAGCAAACGGCGTAATACTTATTACGACAAAAAAGGGTAGTGAAAAATTCCCCACGCTTACATACAACAACTATATCGGATTTCAGAACCCAACCGTCTTACCTGACTTTGTCAACTCAGTTGAATATGCAACGCTAAGAAATGCTGCGTCAATAAATGAAGGAAACCCAACGCGGTTTTCCGACGAAGATATCCAAAAATATAGAGATCAGTCGAATCCCGATGTCTATGCGAATAGTGATGCAAAAAAAGAATTGATTCTAAAGAATTCAATACTTATGATGCATAACATAGAATTTTCCGGGGGGAATGAAAGGGTTCGGTTTTATAGCGGATTGGGCTACCAAACTCAAAACGGAAATTGGGGACCAACTAAGCAAGATCGATTCAACCTGAATTTAAATCTTGATGCCAGGCTTACGAAGCTGACGGAGGTTTCATTTCAGATTATTGGCAGGCATCAAAAGAACAATTATCCCTCTACAGCCTCCAGTCGCATATATGAGCTTATAAAAAACTCAATTCCCATCCATCCGATCGTTTATCAAAATGGACTCAGTGCGCATTTTTCACATGGAAGTATTTATGATTCTGGTTATCAGAGATATAAATCATTAGAGGTGTTTTCTCAATTCTCGGTGAAGCAGGATTTACCGTTTATTAACGGACTCTCTTTAAAGGGTGTAGTGGCCTATGATCCAAGATTTGATAACACCAAGATATGGACAACCCCGATACGCGTCTGGGCATTGGATGCCACACGCGATCCACATACGTATAACCAGTCGATTTTTGGACAGTACAATCCCTCTTTGCAATTGACATCGGCCTATTCAGCCCAGCTTACGTTTCAGGGAAGTTTGAGTTATCAAAGGGAAATTGGGAAAAACAACATTTCTGCATTGTTTCTGACGGAGTCAAAATCAAATAATTTCGAAACTATCGGAGCGGGCAGAAACAGCTACGATCTGTATATTGATGAGCTGAGTATGGGGAGCGCAGATCAATCTGATTTGTCAAATAGTGGGTTTTCTACCATAGAACGGCAAATTGGCTTTGTATACCGGGTGCAGTATGATTATCGTAGAAAATACTTGTTTGAAGCAGCCGGACGCTATGATGGACATTACTACTTCGCTCCCCAAAAGAGATTCGGTTTCTTCCCATCCTTTTCGCTTGGGTGGAGGCTTTCAGAGGAGAACTTCATTAAAGACAATATGAAGTGGATTACCAACCTGAAACTGAGAGGCTCTTACGGTGAGGTGGGCGCTTTGGCTGGCAGCGCATTCCAATATCTGAGTACCTATAGTGTGGTAACTCCTGGTTACGCGTTTGGCGGAAGTGGAGTACAAGGGCTACGTGAAAGAAATGAGGCAAATCCATATATCACCTGGGAGAGAGCGAAAAAAGCCAATGTAGGGCTGGAAATGTCGTTTTGGGAGGGATTATTAAGCATAGAGGGGGATTACTTTTTTGAAAAGCGGTCAAACATGTTGGCAAATCCCACGGTCACTGTTCCTCTGGAATACGGTGTCGGATTGAGTCAGACAAACGCAGCTGTAATGCAAAATAAGGGCATTGAGCTTTCAATTTCTACACAAAGGCATTTCAGTAACCAAGTCTACTTCTCTTTAGGGGGGAACTTTACGTACGCTAAAAATGCCCTTTTGGAAGTGTTTGAATCTTCTGCCACATTCAATAATCCGAATAGGAGGCTGACAGGAAGACCATTGGGAAGCCAGTTTGGCTACGAATCTTTAGGTTTTTTCCAGTCCAACGACTTCGACGGAGCAGGAAAGCTCAATCAGGATATCGCTGTTCAACCCTGGGGTCCTGTTAAGCCAGGCGATATCAGGTATGCAGATTTGAATGGAGACAAAGTCATCAATGAAAAAGATCTGACCTGGATAGGCAATCCAATAGTACCACAGATGATATACGGGGTGAACGGAGCTGTGAAATACAAAATGTTTGATCTTAGTTTTCTGTTACAGGGCACGGGCCAGTCTAGCTTCATGGGTACCGGGCTATACAACTGGGCGTTTTTTAATAATTCTAATCCCCTCAAAGAGAACTTAGATTATTGGACTCCAGAAAATACAAATGCC
>CAZAVR010000054.1:0-2164 GCA_964488435.1 uncultured Cytophagales bacterium
GTAACCAGGTCTTTCATTATAATGGCGGCGAAAAACCAATACTTTATCTTTACCGAAGATCGGCAGGAAATCATAATTGTCTTTGTAGAAGAGGTTTTTCTCCGCAAAAGTGTCTTCACTTTTACAGGATGCTCCCTGGTGATACACCGTTTCCTCACCTGTTTTGGTGTTGCGTACGATGGTACGGCTTTCAATCCACATTCGTACTGAATTGGATCGGTCGGATTTGCCTGAATTACAAACAAACGACTTGCCATAGTCGAGGCAGGCGGGCGCTTTGATTGGATTTTCAGATTCCTGGGGAGACGCCAGCGCGGTCATAGGGGCTGATGCCAGTAAAATTCCGGCTTGTAAAAAGTCTCTGCGGGTGGTCATTAGGGATTGGTGGTTTGGGTTAGGAATAGGTTCGTAACAGGAATCGATTAATAGCATCGAAACGAAAGGTGTCAGATTCGATGGGTCTTTAGTTTATGGTCCGTAATGAAATTTTGTTGCGCAAAATGGTAGTTACGTCGTTTAATAATTGGTTTGGAGGTTGTAAATACCAAATATAGTAACAAATTTTATTTGTTGGACAAATGTATGGACAATAATTTTTGCTTATTACTTCGCTCTGAATCTGGCGTAGGATTTGAAGTTAAGTCAGTGTATAAAAGTATTTACATGTGGTTGAAGTACATGTATCCCTACTCAGGAGTATCTGTTTCCGGGTCAGGTCAGGTTGTCTGATACGAAAGAATGATCAGGGATAGAGAAGATATTTCTTTCTCATTTTTTTATAGTCGGAAAGCCCTGGTTCCCACGAATCCTGTATTTCCTTTATGGTCTTACCTGAGGCAATCTGTTGCCTGAACCGGGCATCACCCGCCAGTCCGTCAATATTACCCATTTGGTTGCTCTGTGTTCTGTCAAAAAATCGCTCCTTATCAGGATAAGCCTGGTATAAATCCATCATCCATTGGAGGTTGATCCGTCCTGATTGGCGTAAAAGATTTACATCGTAATTCCGCAAATCAAGTCCGTAACATACCTGGTTTATATGCAGAGGGGTTTCGCTCATGCCTTTGATGGAAACAGGAGTGAATGAAAAGGAAAATTTATCCTTGAGTTTTGGGCTCCCTAGGATCGTAAAAGGGAATTGAGTCCCGCGGCCATGATTCATGATTGTGCCTTCAAAAAGACAGGTGGAGGGATAAAGCAGGATGCTTTGCTGTGTATTCAGATTAGGTGATGGTTTTACGGGAAGTACATAGGACATGCTGTGTGCATAGTTCTTTACCGGGATGATTTTCAGCTTACAGCTTTTGCCTCCCGGAAGCCAGCCTTCTCCGTTGATCATGCGTGCAAACTCAGCGATGGTCATTCCATGTGCTATAGGCACCGGAAACTGTCCTATGCCGGATTTAAGTTTCATGTCAAGTACAGGACCGTCCACGAGGTAGCCATTGGGATTGGGGCGATCAAGTATGAGGAGTTCTTTGTTATTTTCGGCACAGGATTCCATGACATCCCTGAGTACATTGATGTAGGTATAAAAGCGACATCCTACGTCCTGTATATCAAAAATAACCAGATCAACATCGGCAAGGTCTGCGGCGGAAGGTTTTCTCTTTTTTCCGTATAATGAAATCACCTCTATGCCCGTAGCCGGATCTTTTTCATCGGCGACCTTAACACCGGCACTTGCGTTCCCTCTGAAGCCGTGTTCAGGTCCGAAGACTTTGATAATAGAGATGCCTCTGCTGAGAAGACTGTCCACAATATGCTTTTGCCCGATGACAGAGGTTGGGTTGGCCAGCATAGCAATCCGTTTGTTTTTCAGGTATCCCACGTATTTCCGGGTCTGTTCTGCACCTGTTGCTATTTCTTTTTTGCCAGGAGACTTGTCTGTTTCTGTATTCAGAGGAAATACAAAGGCTGTTAAAGCCATGATGAGAAAGGAGCAAGCGCAGAGGGCGAAGGTTTTCATAAATGTATGCGGGAGTGATTGTGGTTCCGGTTAGAGCTAATGTTTTATGAAGGAATTTTTGCTGCGAAAGGTAAGGAAAAATACGATAAAGCCGAGATACAACCGTCTGCATGGCGCGTTTTACAGGTCTTTTTCTTTTTGCATGCTTCTTATTTGCCGCAGGATTTCATTGACAGTACTGGCAACCCAACCTCT
>CAZAVR010000054.1:2174-2673 GCA_964488435.1 uncultured Cytophagales bacterium
CTGGCAATATGTTGTACATCCTGAGTTTGTACCGGTATTTCTCTGGATTGATAACTGTAGTATTTCCAGATTTCCAGTACTTCATCGAGCGGAACCTCGTAGGGTTCATAAATCTCATTGAGTGATTCGAGCAAAAGTTGTCTTTTCTCGGTCAATACCGTCACCTTTTTAAAAACAAAATCCTGCCCCCCTTTTAGTATGACAATACATAGCGTGTCAGGTTTAATGGCGGTCCAGTCGGCTAAGTATCTGCAGATGATATCCGAGCCTTCCGGTATGGGTAGCATGGAGTCTCCTGTCGTAGGAAACATTCTGAAACTACCGTCCGAAGGTAGATTCGGCATGGAGAATCGTGGCAGGCCGGCAATGTAATCGGGGTCTGAGTAACCGCTTCTATACCCGGCCTTGGCCTTGACAGGGACATACTCAACATTCTCCTTGTTTTTTGAATCGACTGTCACCGCAAGTACGCGGATATTGCTTCCTGTAATGTATACAT
>CAZAVR010000054.1:2798-14067 GCA_964488435.1 uncultured Cytophagales bacterium
GCTGCGTGTCATATCAAGCCTGTCAGCCAGTGTGTGCTGGGTCATTCTGGCTCTTTCCCTGAGAAATTTAATATTCTGAGCAAAAAAAACTTTGGAAGTCTCCATTTTAGTTGATATTATTGGTGTCAGTAAATTGTTATGATTGGTGTCAAATATAGCTGTTATTATTTAGAATAGAAAATATTTGTAATGCATTCGGCAGCAAGGATAAACCATGGAAAGAGAAATTGTCAGAAAGCTTAAAAGGGATATTCTGGAGCTTGAAGGGCTGGTATCCGGGTCAGAAGGATCTTCGGCGGATTCCGGCCTGGGTGTAGTGGCTCAGGCTTTCCCATTAGGTCTTTTTCCCATGGGGGTACATGAGTTTATAAGTCTTTCGCCTCAGAACTCGGCCTCAACTTCCGGATTTATGGCTGCATTGCTGAGCAAAATAGCAGGCAAGGGCGCCATGGTTATGTGGATAAGTGGTCGACGTTCTCTGTTTCCACCGGCGCTCGGTTTTTATGGAATGACGCCGGACAGGGTGATTTTTGTTGATATAAGAAAATCTACAGATCTCCTTTGGATGATTGAGCAGGCTTTGAAATGCCATGCTTTGGGAGCAGTGGTAGGTGAATTAGGAGATCTTACCTTTACCCAATCGAAGGCTTCAGCTGGCTGTTGAACAATGTCGGGTTCCTTGTTTTTTGCACCGGTATCAACCAAGAAGCCGTTCGGCGATAGCTTCTGTTTGCCGGTGGGAAATTAAGCCTGTTGCGAGCATTGCAGAAGGAGATTTACCTGGAGTGGGGTTCCCTGCCTGGGCGGTTGCATTGGAGAAAGTGCGGAATGGTCAGCCGGGTAACTGGCAAGTGCAATGGGTAGAAGACCGGTTCAAAATCATAGAAGAATCCTGGCATGCGCTGCATAAGAACGAAGATGCCTCCATTGTCCGTACCGGATAAGGTCTGTAGTTTTTTGTTGAAAAATAAATACTTGAAAATAGAGAGGGGTTATGAAACGCTATGTGTCTGTATGGTTCAGATACCTGATGACGGACCGTCACGTGCGACGCCATCCATCGATGAAGGATGAAGCGTTTGTGATGGCTGCCTCCCGCCACGGTCGTATGGTTGTGACCGCTTCGAATTACGTCTCTGAATCCATGGGTATAGAGGAAGGAATGGTAGTGGCCGATGCACGTGCTGTTTTTCCTTCGCTGCATGTGATAGAAGATTCCGGAATCGTTCCGGAAAAACTTTTAGGGGCTTTGGCAGAGTGGATGATTCGTTTTACGCCTGTGGTCTCAGTGGATCCACCGGATGGTTTAATGCTTGACGCTACCGGTTGTACACATCTTTGGAAAGGGGAACAGGCGTATCTGAGGGATATATTTGTAAAAGTGAAAAGCCTGGGTTACACGATACGTCTGGGCATGGCGGGTACACCCGGAGCAGCCTGGGCGATGGCCAGGTACGGTAAGGAGAGGGTTCTGGTGGAGCCCGGAGGTGATAAGGAAGCTTTGTCGGGATTGCCGCCGGCGGCGTTGCGTTTATCTTCGGAAACGGTAGAAAAATTACATAAACTCGGGCTGAGTCCGGTTTCTCGTTTTATCGATATGCCTGCCAGTGTCTTACGGCGGCGTTTCGGAGCCGGGCTGCCTTATCGTTTGGGACAGGTTTTGGGGTTTTTGCCCGAGCCTGTCGTATCTGTAGTACCGATTACCTTGTACCATGAACGTTTGCCTAGTCTGGAGCCGGTATGTACGGCTACGGGTATTGCTTATGCAATCAACAAGTTGCTCATGATGCTTTGTCGTCGTTTGGCTGAAGAGAACAAGGGATTGCAGAAGGCGGTTCTGAAGACATTTCGCGTAGATGGAAAGATACAGGAGGTAGAAATCGGTACCCATAGCCCTACTTGTCATGTTACGCACTTATTCAAGCTTTTTGAGCTTAAAATCAGTACCATCGAACCTGATCTTGGTATTGAGCTGTTTACGATGGAGGCTCCCGTAGTGGTAGAGATGCCTCCGGTTCAGGAGCATTTGTGGAGCCTGACCGGGAACCGTGAAGAGGCGGCTGTGGCAGAACTGCTCGACAGGCTGACCGGAAGAGGCGGGGCAGGAATTCTTCACAGATATCTGCCTGAGGCACATCATTGGCCTGAGCGATCTGTCAGGGAAGCCCGTTCACTGGAGGAGAAGCCTCAGATTTCGTGGAAGATGGATCGCCCCAGGCCCGTTCATTTATTGTCCCGTCCGGATCCGATCGAAGTAACAGCACCTATACCTGATTACCCACCTATGCTTTTTCGTTACCGTGGCGAGTTGTTCACCATAAGTAAGGCCGACGGCCCTGAACGTATTGAACAGGAATGGTGGATTTCGGATGGCTTGCATCGGGACTATTACGTAGTGGAAGATTCAAATGGGGCCAGGTACTGGATTTTTCGATTGGGCCATTACGCAGAAGACAGGCCGAAATGGTTTATCCATGGTTTTTTTGCCTGATTGTTTTTTAGTTCAATGAGTTATTATAGTTCAAGAGTTAATCAGTTCGAGAGTGATTCCGTTCAGGAGGTTACGCACTCCGGAACTTTCGAACTTTTCTAACCAATAGTCAATCATTTTTAATAGCAACAAATGTCTCAATTATTCATCGTATGAAAAGTAAAATCTTAGGATTAAGAACGACCATTTACAAGGTAAGTGATCTGAAGGCTGCCAAAGAGTGGTATGGGGCCATGTTTGATACACAGCCCTATTTTGATGAGCCTTTTTACGTAGGTTTTGATATAGGAGGATATGAATTGGGGTTACAGCCAGTCGCATCAACTGATACAGACAAGACAGAAGGTGTCGTAACCTACTGGGGTGTTGAGGATATTCAGGCTGTTTTTAGACAGTTTACGGAGGCAGGAGCCACATTGCATGAGGAGATAAAAGAGGTAGGAGGGGGAATACTGGTTGCTTCTGTTAAAGATCCATGGGGAAACATCATTGGTTTGATTTATAATCCACACTTTAAAATAGCCTGATTCTCCTTTGATGGTGTCAGTCATAGACGCAGGTGCTGAAAACATCTAAAAACGGACCAGAAGTGAACTACGTAGAACTACAGACGACTACCAATTTTACCTTTCTCCGGGGAGCTTCCCACCCAGAAGAAATGGTAGGTTATGCTGCTGCTTTGGGGTACAGCTGCCTGGCTGTCACCGATAGGAATACGCTGGCCGGTATTGTCCGTGCGCATACCGCTGCCCGGAAAACGAACCTTCGTCTCCTGCCGGCATGCAGGCTGGATTTGCTTGACGGGCCGTCTTTACTCGCGTATCCAACAGATCAGGAAGCCTATGCCCGTCTTTCAGGATTGCTTTCCATGGGAAATCTGAGAACAGAGAAGGGGAAATGCGACCTTTACCATACAGATGTATTTGAGCAGGCGAAGGGAATGAAATTTGTAGTGATTCCGCCGCCTTCACTGAGTAGGAAATTTGAGTTGGATGAGGCATTTGGCCGGCATTTGGCAGCATACCGGGAAGCATTGGGAACTCATCTTTACCTTGCTGCTTCCAGGTATTATGTGGGGGATGACCATAAATGGTTGTATCGGTTGAATCAATTGTCTGCCCGCCTCCATGTGCCGATGGTCGCTACGAACGATGTGCATTACCATGAACCCGGTCGCAGGCAATTGCAGGATGTGATTACCTGTGTGCGTGAAAAATGTACCATTCATGATGCCGGTTACCGTCTTCATCAGAATGCAGAGCGCTATCTGAAATCTGGAACCGAAATGGAACGGCTGTTCCGACAATATCCACAAGCCATAGAAAATACCCTTGAAATTGCTGAGGCTTGTCAGTTTTCGCTGGATAGTCTGAAGTATGTGTATCCGAGGGAGCTGACTACTGAAGGACGCTCCCCGCAGGAAGAATTAGAATTCCTTACCTGGCAAGGAGCGCGTGAAAAGTTTGGGGATGCTATTCCTGAAAAAATTTTAAATCTGATCCTTAAGGAGCTCGCATTTATGGAACGGAAGAATTATGCGTCTTACTTTCTTACAGTCCATGATTTTGTAGATTATGCCAGAAAAAAAGATATTCTCTGCCAGGGGCGAGGGTCTGCTGCTAACTCAGTGGTATGTTATTGCCTGGGGATTACTTCTGTAAACCCTTCAGAAATCAACCTGCTTTTTGCCCGGTTTATGTCGGATGCCCGGGATGAGCCTCCGGATATTGATGTTGATTTTGAGCATGAACGCCGCGAGGAGGTCATGCAGTACATTTATGGAAAATATGGCCGTGATCGTGCGGGAATTGTAGCTACAGTGACCCAATTGCACAAAAAGGGAGCTGTGCGTGATGTGGGCAAGGCTATGGGAATGTCTGTTGATGCCGTGAACAGGCTTTCTAAATCCATGTACGAATTTACGGACGACTGGTTGGAAGGTAATTCATTGTCTGCCGAAGGATTTAATCCCAATGATCGGCATCTCCGGAAGGTGCTGGAGCTTACGAAGCAATATATAGGATTTCCGCGACAATTAGGGCAGCATACCGGGGGCTTTGTCATCACGGAGGGGAGACTTTCGGATTTGTGTCCGATTCTCAATGCCCGTATGAAGGATCGTACCTGTATTGAGTGGAACAAGGACGATATAGAGGCATTGGGTTTTTTGAAAGTGGATGTGCTGGCCCTGGGTATGCTTACCTGCATCCGCAAAGCCTTTGATCTGTGCAAAAAGCATTATGGTCTGAATCTTACGCTGGCCAACATCCCGCAGGATGACAAAGAGGTGTATGATATGATTTGCAGGGCTGAGACGATCGGTGTGTTTCAGATAGAAAGCCGGGCGCAGATGTCTATGCTGCCGAGGCTAAAGCCCAGATGCTTCTACGACCTGGTCATCGAAGTGGCCATTGTACGTCCCGGGCCCATACAGGGGGATATGGTACATCCTTATCTCCGAAGGCGTAACGGGGAAGAGCCTGTTGAGTTTCCCAAAGAGGAGTTGAGAGAAATCCTTGGCCGGACCCTGGGTGTTCCTTTGTTTCAGGAACAGGCCATGGAAATCGCTATAGTGGCGGCCGGTTTCTCCGATGCAGAGGCAGATGGGTTGAGACGAAGCATGGCTACGTTTAAGGCCAAGGGGAAAGTGAGCTATTATGAAAAAAAGCTGGTGGAGGGAATGATCGCGAACGGTTATGAAGAGGAATTTGCCCGCAGGGTATTCCGTCAGCTGGAAGGTTTCGGAAGTTATGGTTTCCCGGAAAGCCATGCTGCCAGTTTTGCTTTGCTGGTATATGTTTCCAGCTGGATCAAATGCCATTATCCGGATGTGTTTGCGGCGGCTTTGTTGAACAGTATGCCCATGGGTTTTTATCAGCCTTCGCAGATTGTGATTGAGGCTCGAAGACAAAAAGTAAAGGTAGTACCCGTAGACATAAACCATTCGGAATGGGATCATACCCTGGAAGGAAAAGACGGCAACTACCATGTGCTCCGTCTGGGCTTCCGGCAGGTGAAAGGGTTACATGAGGAGGATATGAAAAAATTTACAGCATGCAGAGCAGCTCCTTTTACCCGTATGCATCATTTACTGCAGGCCGGACTTGCCCGCGGCATACTGGAACGTCTGGCGGATGCCGATGCTTTTCGTTCCATGGGTCTGGACAGGCGGCAGGCATTATGGGAGGTTTCGGCTTTAGACGACACACCGGAAGGATTATTTGCGGGTCAGGCTTCGGATAGTGAGTTCGAGGCAGCTGTCGCGCTTCCGAAAATGACGAGTGGGGAACATGTTTTGCAAGACTATACCTCCCTTTCTCTTTCCTTGAAAGCACATCCTGTCAGTTTTGTACGTCAGCAGCTGTTCGATCAGCGTGTATTGACAGCGAAGGAGCTTTCTTTATGGCCGGATGGTACGTGGGTGCGGATAGCAGGGTTGGTGCTTGTACGACAGCGTCCCGGTACGGCTACAGGTATTTGTTTTATCACCCTTGAAGACGAAACGGGTACTGCGAATGTGGTGGTGTTTCAAAAGCTTTTTGCAGAGTACCGTTCTCAGATTGTACGGGCACGGCTTTTGATGGTAGAAGGTCGTTTACAGCGTGAAGGAGAGGTGATCCATGTGGTGGCGCGTCGTTGCTTTGATCAAAGTGATCTCTTGCAACGTCTGGCCTCAGGAAGGGAGAAATTGACGGAAAGCCTTGGAAAAAGAGATAGAGGGGCAGCCCATACAGGTAAGGATGAAAAGGGCGTACAAATGGAGATATTTCCGAAAGGCAGGAATTTTCATTAGTTTCTGGCACTCAAATGCCGGTATTGCTATTTATTTTTGTGACTTTTCGAAAATTTGCCGGAGAGGAGCCTGTTACCTTTCCAAATAAACGGATGAAGTACTTATCGTCTTCATAACCCAGCGAGTAGGCGACTTCACGAATGCTCATGTTCGAGTAATAAAGCAGGCGCTGGGCTTCGCCGACAATCTCCTGCTGGATGAAGTAGGTTAAGGAAAATCCTGTTACTGCTCTGACGGTGTCGTTTAAGTAGCTGACGGAGAAATTCATTTCTTCGGCGTATTCAGCCGGCCGTTTTGCGGATCTGAAGTGTTGTTTTACCAATTGCCGGAATTTGTCGGTAATCTCAAGATTTCTTGAAGAGTGGCGACTTCTGACTGTATTCTCCTTAGACTTGGAGAAAATACATACCTGGTAGACGAACGCATCCAGAAGTGACCTGGTCAGTTGATTGCGCAACAGAGAGTTTTCGTTATGGTGAACCACAGGGAGCAAAAGCTCGAATAATTTCTTTAACCATTCGCTTTCTTCATCATTGAGTTCGATTAGCGCAACATTTGTGCCCGATCCCTCTACGATCACCTTAGCACTTTCATGGATAAGTTTGGCGTCGAATACCAACATCCACCCGCTGCAATTCTGGTGGGGGGCAGATTGATGAACCTGTCCGGGATAAGAAACCAACAGGGATTTTTGATGAACACGCAGCGACTGAAAATCTACCCGAATATCCATGTAACCATCATCTATATAGAAACAACAGTAATGGTCATGCCGGTGCGGCTGAGACATTTCATTGGAATAGTCCGTAAGCTGAGGATGGGCAAAATTGAAAATGGCTATGCCGGTATTCAGGTCGCCTATTTCGTCGAGATGGTAGATAGGTATTTTGTCAGACATGCTTCACCGTTATGACCAAAATCCGTGTGCATAAACCCTGGTGTCAGTTTTAATGCTGTTTTTGAAAATCTTTCTCAACCCTGATACCATTGGAATATGCCCCGCAATATAGATGGAAGTAAAACTATGCCAGCCTTCTGTTTCAGAAAATTTGTGTAATAAATGCAAACTGTTCGCATCACGATCCACTATAAACTTAAATTCCGGATTTTCACTTCTAAAATATTCCGGAATTATGTAATCCTGATTCAGTGCTATAACTACTTGTAGGGGATACTTTTGCCTGTCAGTAAGCTGTTTAAGTGCAAGGAAATGTCCCACTGCACTTCCGTCACCAAAGCACGCTATATCTCCGGGTTTTGCTGGTAAACCTGCGGCATGTGCCGGAGCAAATATAACTTTATCGTTTATCCGAAGATGCTTAGCCCAATTACTTCCGAACCCTTCATGGTTTGTCTCGATCAGCAGGGTACAGATTCGTTTTTCCATATTCCAGTTTGCCGGAGTATAATCCCTGTATTCACCCGATTCGTCTACTTTAACTTTAAGCCTCGGAATTGTTTTCCACTTTTCCATATCAACATCCGGCAGGTGGAGGTCAATTTCGTAAATCGATTCCGGATTCCATTTTCTGATTTGCAATACGTATCCGCTTTGTGCAAATGTTTTGTCTATAAACTTGAAAATAGCTTTTTTGATCCCAATGGCCATTATAAAACGCTTTATTTGTCTGTCAATGTTCTGCTTCCTTTCATATACCTCAGGTACTGACCTGATCGTTTTCCGTAACTTTTCTATGACAAAGATACTTGCCGGAATAAGGAGGAGATGGCACCAAAGGACAGGAAAAAGTGGACGGATCGCGGGAATCGCAGGTAGCAAAAAACCTCTTTGGTAGCTAAATCGTTAAAACACGATATAAAATTACGCAGTGAGAACACATAGCCCGTACAATGTATTTGTTTGTTAGATTCTTATAGTTTTGGATTCCTAAGGGCATATTTTTTTGTTGACCTTAATTTCCCGGAAATTCGTTTCAGCACTGTACTGACGTTAATTACTTTTATATTTAGCACTTTATTTACCTGTCATTATTTATCCGAATCCATGAAGATAGAAGCCCCTCTTTTATTCTGTATGCTGGCTGTTGCAGCCTGCACGGTTACCACCGAGAAAAAAAGTGAACCTGTTGAACGTCGTGTCGTTATAAATGATACGATCCCGAGAGAGCGGGCCCAGGTGAATCCAAAGCCTGTAGCTGCCTATAAGATAAGCGTTCCGGATCCGTTAAATCCCTCCGAATTTTCAGTGAAACTTTTAGAAACGCCCTTACGGTTCCGGTATCACGCTTTGATTAGTTATAAGGGATTAAAAGTAAAAGACAGTGTTGATATTCCCAATTTTGGACTTCAACCGAAGGTTGACGTGAAGAAATACAAAGGTAATTTGTCTTGCATGATAGGATTTTATGACGCCCAAGGGAACTTTAAGGATCTGAAAAAAGTAGAGGTTGTCGGAAAGCAGTTGAAAATATTGCAAGTGCAGAGGTACGGAGTGGGTACGGTGAAGGTAAAACAGTAATTGTGATTCCCTTACTGTACCCGCTCCTCTGTTATTTTACTATAAAATACGTCAAATAATGTGACGAAGGGCAGATTTAAACGTCATTATTAAATAGCCGGTTCTATTTTCGGGTCGGCTGTGTGGTGATTATTGGGCCACCCCGGTGTGTATGGCTAAATACTGAAAAATATTGTAATATTGTAATGTAAGTCAGTGGGTTAGGGTTTCATAGTGAGGTGGATTTGCTTTAAATACTGTAGTGGAATTTTAACTGAGATGGGCTATGAGAAAGTCAGTGTTCTTCCTGAGTATGGGCATTTTGTTGTTTGGGATCAACTGTAAATCTTCCCGTACAGGAAATGCAGGATCGGCGGGTATCACAGCTGTGGATACAGTGATTATAACTGATAAAAGGTGGAAGCTGATCGAGCTGAACGGACAGCAGGTTCCTGATATGATCAATGGGAGGCAGCCTCTTATGGAGTTTTCAGGCACAGGAAACAGGTATTCCGCTGTGGCAGGTTGTAACGGAATAGGGGGTACGTTTTTGCTGTCAGGCATGGGGAGAATCAGGTTTTCTCAAGGAATGTCAACGATGATGGCCTGTGATCACATGGAATTCGAGATAGATCTGAAGAAAGTGCTGGGGGATGTTGATAATTATACAGTCAAAGGAAACACCCTATCTCTTAACAAAGCACGCATGGCACCTTTGGCCAGGTTTGTTCTTCTTGATGAGGACATTGCTACCCGGCTGAACGGCGCGTGGGAACTTAGCTATATGGCTGACCGTGATGCAGATTTTAACCTGATGTATACGCGGAAACGTCCGGTAATTAACCTTAGATTACCGGATTCAAAAGCGACTGGGAACAGCAGCTGCAATCATTTCAATGTTCTGTTTGAGCTTCACGGAAAGTCTTTGCATTTTGAAAGCCCGGTCAGTACCAAAATGGCTTGCGATGGAGGTGGTGAAGCCGCTTTTTTCGGTGCATTAAAGAGGGTTTCCGGGTACCGGGTGAATGAGAAAACCTTAACCTTATTAGCCGGCGATACACCTTTGATGCGGTTTGACAGGAAGCCCTGAGGTAGGATCTTCGGACAGATTTTATCAGTAAGCAGGCAGATATTTCATTTTAATATTCTTTTATATCATCACGTGCACCATAGTTTATTGCTTGTTCTGAGTTTGCTTCTTGCGGTTATTTTACTTGTATTGCTGGCAAACAGAATCAGAGTAGCTTATCCGATATTTTTGGTTGTCGCCGGTTTGGGCATCAGCTTTGTTCCGGGTATACCCAGGCTTCACCTGGACCCGGATCTTATTTTTCTTATTTTTTTGCCGCCGCTTTTATACGAGGCTGCATGGTATACTTCATGGAATGACTTTTGGAAATGGAGGAGGCCGATCGCTTTGCTTGGTTTTGGTCTTGTCTTTTTTACGTCACTGGTGATAGGGTATGCATCTGCATTCCTTATTCCCGGTTTCACACTTGCCCTGGGTTTTTTATTGGGTGGGATAGTTTCACCGCCTGATGCCGTGGCGGCTGCTACGGTGCTGAAAACCATCCGCGTTCCCAAGCGATTGATGACTATTCTGGAAGGTGAGAGCCTGGTCAATGATGCTGCGTCGCTGATCGTGTTCAGATTTGCCGTCGCAGCGGTACTTACGGGGACTTTTTCTGCCCATGAGGCCACGGGCCAGTTTTTTGTTGTATCAGGGATGGGTATTGTGGTCGGCCTGGCCGGCGCCCATATCATGTATGTATTTCACCGTTTTTTACCGACCACACCGCCGATAGATGCAGCACTCACAGTAATGACCCCCTATCTGCTTTTCCTTACAGCAGAGCAGTTTCACTTTTCTGGAGTGATGGCTGTGGTGAGCGGCGGTCTGTTTATTTCCTACCGGTCACATGAAGTTTTTCAAACCGGGAAAACACGCATGAATATGTTGGGCGTGTGGACGACGATGATCTTTGTGATGAACGCACTTGTGTTTGTGCTGATCGGTCTTGAGCTTCCGGATATATTGGAAGGACTTGGAAAGTATGCTGTGAGAGATGGTGTGCTCTATGGATTGATGATTAGCGCTATTGCCATAGTATTGCGGTTTTTATGGGTTTTTCCAAGTGCACATATACCGCGCTGGCTGAGTAAGAAAATACGCCGGGAGCCTTCTCCTGGCTGGAAAGGCCCTTTCATCATCAGCTGGGCGGGAATGAGGGGCGTGGTTTCCCTGGCTACTGCACTTTCCATCCCACTTGTGATGGCTGATGGTTCTGCTTTTCCACAGCGCAATCTTATTATATTTATAACCTTCGTGGTTATATTCATTACACTTGTTTTTCAGGGGCTTACGTTGCCGTGGGTGGTGAAGATGGTCAAAATACGAGAGATAGATGAACGGCTTTCTGCGGAAGAGCAACAGGAAGCAGTACAGCTGCGATTGGATAACTCAGCTTTGATATGGCTGGATCAGAAATATGCCGGCGAACTGGAAACGAACGAGTTGCTCGGGTTG
>CAZAVR010000055.1:0-14028 GCA_964488435.1 uncultured Cytophagales bacterium
AGTCATCAGCTCTCCGGAAAAATCACAGGGCAAGCCCACCATGAGCGTTGTTCCTATCCTCAGCACGCTGACAAACGCAGGATAATCCCCGAAAGCCTTTCTAAAAACCCACGGACGAAGTACCAGATCTTTACTTAAACGCGGAGAAGGTTCTCTCAGCGGCAACGGAAGTCTGAAAGACTGTATCAACACCGCTCCTGTTGCTTCCTCAGTTTTTCGGGGCGACTGAAGAGATTTATACACACCGGCGGCTTCATTTCGCAATTCATCCTCGTCATTACTCCCCTTGGCATTCGGCCCCATACTTCCTACCGCACCCGCCATATAAACGGCAAATTCAACCTGATTTTTCTCCAGAGAATCAACCAGAACTCCCGGCCAGTCACGTGAAAGCACCATGTTTTGAGAATCCAGGATAGTTGAGTGCGCTGCATAAGAAGTAAGGATAGCCGATTTTCCATTAAAATCGGTAAACTTCACCGAACGGACTTCTGCGTCGACAGGCCCTTGCTCACCCACAAGCCTGTTTCTTATGCTTGTACTGTCCACGGCCTCCAGGTAGGTGATTTTAACAGGTTTTGTTTGGCGGTCGGCCAGTTGAACAGCCTTGACGATAGCCTCCGCCAGCCGCTCTTCCACGCCTGCATCATATTTACCCGAAAAAAACAGCCCGGAAATACCTTTACCCCATCCGCCCAGACTGTTGTGAGAGTGCGTTGCACCCAAAAAAATACGGTCGGCATCAAAGCCCGAACCTTCAAACAGACGCTTGAGCTTTTCGTTTACAGTAGGAGGAATAATAAGTAAATCGGCCGACACGATGGCAGTTTTAAACGTCCCGTTGTCCAAAACGATAGCGCGGACGAATACCGAATCTCTTACAGAATCGTAATGTCTCCCATGGCGGTTTCCATATCCCGCCATAGGGCCAGGCTGATCCGGAGTAATATTTACTTTGGCCCAGCCGGCCTTTACTGTGTCTGTTGTACCGTCCGGATCCAGCTTACTGATTTCATTCTTCCATTCCTTATAGTAGGACATTTCCTGGTAAGGCGTACGATCCATCAGTGTGATAACACACATACTGATCACCAGGACAAAACCAGCAACCACAATCAACACCTTCGCCAGCACTTTTACAATCTTCATACTTTTTTTCTTAGGGTTTTACCTTACTTTTCTTCCGTCATGAAGCTCCTGTATTTCCCGGAGGCTGAAGTCAAAAGCCAACCCCTTTTTTCCTATGCAACAAAAAAAGGTATCGGGCTACTCCTTTCTAACTATAAATCTGCCAGTTTCGACTTCACCGGCTTCCGTAACCAGCTTGAGCATATAAATACCTTCTACCAACCCTGACACCGGGATTGTACCGCTACGTTCACCCCCAAATGCCTTCGAAAGGAGACTTCTTCCGTCAAGGCTATATATCTCTGCACTTTTCATACCTCTGCTGTATGTAATAGTAAGGAAGTCCTGTACGGGATTGGGATGGAAAGAGATTTGAGCGCGCCCTCCTGTCCTGGCTGCGATAACCCGGCTGTATTGGAAGCTACGATCCTGATCCGACATCTTTAGCCGGTAATAAATTTCGCTTTGAGAAGGCACATTAAAATCCATGTAACTGTATGCCCCCCCTTCTTTCCCCACACCGCTAACCGTTGCAACAGTTTCGAAATCCTTAGGAGCACCTATACTCCTTTGTAACTCAAAACTATCGAAGTCCACCTCTGCAAGCGTTTTCCATTGAACGAACACATAATTCTCCTGGTGCACATCTGCGCTGAATAAGGCGAGATTTACGGGCAGTGGAGTACTAGCATCATAAAGAAAAAAATACGACAGACCCGTGAATGTGTAAGAGAAAATGTATCCGCTTTCACCAAACGCCTCAACTACAGGGGTTACAAATACGGTATTGCTCAAACTGATATTGGCTATACTCGCAGCGGAAGATTTGGCAAGTTGAATCGCCGCCGGGTCTCTTCCTGCAAGTTCAGCTGAAGTAAAGTACAGGGAAATCGCATAACTGATTCCTGTTACACCCTGAGCGGAGCTTACCCTGAGTACCTTTGCAGATCGGGTTCCTGCTCCTATTCCCTTCCAGGAGGTCCCACCTTCTTCAATTCCAACCTCTACGCATCCCAGGTCTCCGCTCACTCCTCTCAGTCCGGCGACAAGCTTGCCACTTCCCGAGTAAAAGTAACTTTTTTCGTCATCCTCAGGAATATAACCATCGATCGCCACGCCAGAAGATGTCTCCAGCGGCGTGTCAACAGACACATTCTTTACCGCGATAACAGGTTTCACATTACTACTGAAAAAACTAAATGAGTAGAATGGATCCGAGCAGTTCCCACCGGTGGTAAATACACCCGCTATCTGCCAGTTTTCGGATTGGTCTGCATAGTTAAGCCAGATATCCGCTGCCTGATTTACATCTGCGGCACCATTGTCATAGCATATTTCAATCCCAAGATTCCCCCCGTCCCAGTGAAAAGGGCTCGTAAAAGTAAAACTATTCCAGTCTGCCTCCGTGGAATAGGAAGCAGATGAATATACTTCAGTTCCACCCGTCATTTCATAAAAACTACCCATGTAGATATAGTCATAAGCGGTATTAAAAAGCTTGATTCGCAAGGAACCGATAGGCCTGGAGCTGGATTTGTCAGCGAGATATAAAGATAGTTTTTCTATATCTCCTACCCTCACGCCTGCCTCAACGAGTTCGGCAGTACGATAAATAGCCTGAAATTTCCCTGACTTCTGCCTGGCATCCAGCGGCGCCAGCGTAGTCCCGGATAAAGCTCCGCCTGCAATGACAACCTCCTCATCCCGGGAGGACGAAGGCAGGTAATAGTCGTTGTCGTCAATCGCGATGATGACAGACGGAGCATGGGTACCTTTGGAAGCATTTCCTCCATTATTATTGACGGTAAAGTCGATTTGAATCGTTTCCTCTTCCTCTGCAACAAAATCATCAAAAACCCTCACTTTAAAGGTCCTTTGGTCCGCAGAATGGGCGGGAAATAACAAAGTCAGCGAAGGATTGTCAAAATCCCCGTTCGTCGTTATCTCATAGTCTGCCCCCCTGCGGGCTGTCCCGCTCGTAGAAAGCGTCACCACAGCGTCGGCAGCCGGGGCGGCCCCTATTACCATTTTATATTCGTAGTCTGCATAGGTTCGGCAATCGTCCACTGAAGAGCCGGCACCTTCTTTGACCCGGGCGCTGGCTGACAGGAAATTAATGACAGGCGCACAGGAAATAAATGCATTGGAAGACAAAAGGCTCTGACGGCAAGCAAGCTGCATTGCGGCATCCACTCTGGCTTTCTGGTCGTCGGTGAAGAGTGTAGCGCAGTTGGTATAGGACATGAAATTATACTCGGTGTTCCTGTTGTACTGCTGAAAGGGAGCCTGAGCAGCGGTACATGTATTGTCTCCGGTCCTGCAGGTGTAGTTGTAGACATTGTTATTAAAGTTATTTGAAACCGGCTGTGTGTCATTACAAAAGTCGCCATTACCAACAGGGCACTGATTCACGTTGTCAGATCCCTGAAACGTATGGAATAATCCTAAGGCGTGTCCTAACTCATGCGGAATTACTTTTCTGTTTTCCCTGAATCTTCCGGCCAGAATCACCGCTCCGTCTCTAAAATCAGCCGCCCCGGCAGCCTTTGGAAAATTGGCAAAGCCTTCAATAAAAGACCCGGCTGTCCCGTCCTTCCCGTCGATCCTGTTGACCAGGTAGATATTGTAATACTGCGTAGGATCCCATCCTGCCAGACTTTTAATATGAAGTTCATCTACACCATCCTGGTTAAAAACGTTAAGTCCCTTATCAGTATAATTGGGCAGGTGAGCCGCATTGATGCGATTGATCCCATCAGTCGCTCCACAGTTAGGTGAACGTGTCGCCAACTGGAACCGGACACCAAGGTCCACCACATCAGACTTATCTACGGGCGATTGCATCCCGGGAAGTGTCCCGCTAAAAACGGCATTAAGATAAGTGATGGCAGCCTGAATCTCCGCCTTTGAGGGATTTAAGGCTGTGCCCTCAAGGCCACCGGTATGCAAAACGTGCACCACCACAGGAATAACCTTCACCTCCTGCATTCCACTCATCCGCTGCGAAGCTTTACTCCTGATAAGCGCTTTGATCATGCCCTCACGCAGCTTTTCTTCGGCTTCAAACTCCGGCGTACTGGATACGGCGGTCCGCTTATGATCAAACCCACACACCTGCGCATATACCGCACCGGGTGAAATTGACGCAAGAAATAGTATAAGGAAAGCTCTTTTCATATATGTATGGATAAGACATGGTTACGTAAATGTATTCTAAATATCCCTCTAAAAAAAACTGTCGTCAAGCTTTGTCTCAGGCGAATCTGAACGGATACCAGCCCATGTAGACACGCGATCTGTATTGAAGGATGATGAACCACAGACGAACCTGTCCAATCACGGGCATGCGTAAATCCGCGCGGGAAAGAGCGCCGATAATCCGCGAATTTGTATCACCGGTGCCTTATTTTAACCGTTCCACAAAAAATACAGATTTCGACGATAAAAAATAATGAAATTGCCGATAAATATACCCGGACATTTGTTCGTTGCTCTACTAGCTCCGACAATCAAGTACGGATACATTCCTATTTAATATTCACCAGTAAACAGCCATGCAACGAGCTTAGGAGTCGTCATCATAATAATGATCCGGTCTTACAGCTATGTCAGAAAAAGAACCACCAATATGAAATACATTGTACTTTTTTTTCTCGGAATTTTCCTATTCCCCACTTCACTTTCAGCCCAGAATAAGCCTACCGTGTCTGGCTATATTAAGGGTGCATCAGACGGAGAACGACTTATAGGTGTGTCCGTATATGTACGGGAAACATCCACCGGTATGGCCACCAATGCCTACGGGTTTTATTCCATCACACTCTCCCCGGGTAAATATACGCTGGTATACAGCTACATGGGATATGAAAAGGTAACCAGGAATATCGACCTCGTGGCCGACATGAAAATCGACATCGACCTGGCGGAAGAAAACACCCAGTTGAAGGAGGTGGTCGTCACCGGAGTAAGAGAGGATGAAAATGTGAAGAGTATTGAAATGTCGGTGAATAAAATCGAGATGAGGACCATCCGTAAAATGCCGGCCCTTCTGGGAGAAGTAGACGTAATAAGGAGCATTCAATTATTACCGGGTGTCTCCACTGTAGGAGAAGGCGCATCAGGCTTTAATGTCAGAGGTGGTGATGTTTCACAGAACCTGATCCTCCTGGACGAAGCACCCGTATTCAACTCCTCTCACCTGTTCGGTATGTTTTCGGTCTTTAATCCGGACGCTGTGAAAGATGTGAAGCTGATCAAGGGAGGAATACCTGCCCAATACGGAGGTCGCATCTCTTCTATCCTGGATGTAAGGATGAAGGATGGAAATTCCAAAAAGCGCGAGGTAAACGGAGGGATAGGGACTATATTTTCCCGTCTCACCTATGAGCAGCCATTTGCGGCCGGAAAAGGATCTTTTATCGTGGCCGGGCGCAGGTCTTACATTGACGTGCTGGCTAAGCCCTTTCTGAACAAGGATCTCAAAAAAGCCAAATTTTACTTTTATGACCTCACCGCAAAAGCGAACTACCGCATTGATGAAAAAAATACGGTTTACGCTTCCGGATATTTTGGGAGAGATGTCTTTGGCGGAGGTGATTTCGGATTTGAATGGGGAAATGCCACCGCCACGGCTCGCTGGAACCACGTATTTTCGAATAAGCTTTTCCTTAACCTGACCGGCTTTTACAGCAACTACGACTACGCCCTGGGACAGGATGACAAGGACAAAGCAGATGCTTTTAACTGGAAATCAGGCATCATTAACTCCAGTATAAAACCTGACTTCACTTATTATATTACACCCAATAACCAGTTAACCTTCGGAGGCCAATACATTCGTTATACCTCTAAGCCCGGAGAAGCGACGGCCATTTCAGGAGGAGAAAGAACCGATATCAGCCTCCCCGCCCGATATGGGGATGAAACCGCTCTCTATGTGGGGAACGAACAAAAGGTGATGGAGAATCTCTCTCTTCAGTACGGCGTCAGGTATTCCTTGTACAGGAGTATGGGACCAGATTTAGTTTTTGATTATGAAGAAGTAGAGAAGGGAAAACGAAAATTACCTGTGTTTCCTGGAAAAGCCTATAACAAGGGAGACATCATCTCATCTTATGGCAATTGGGAGCCCAGAATTTCGGCGAACCTCGGTCTTTCTCCTTCGACCTCTCTGAAGGCGAGTTTTAACCGGATGGCGCAATACCTGCACCTGCTTTCCAATACTGCGGCAAGTTCTCCCCTGGATGTATGGACTTTAAGTTCGGGCATCATCAAACCCGAAGTTGCCAATCAGACCGCGCTGGGCGTATTCCGGAACTTCAAAGACAATGCCTATGAGGCCTCTGTCGAGGTGTATTACAAGACCATGCAAAACCAGATCGATTTTGTACCTGCTTCGGAGTTGCTTCTGAACAGGTTTGTCGAAGGAGATTTGCTATTTGGCAAGGGAAGGGCTTACGGCGCGGAGTTTTTCCTGAAGAAGAACAAGGGAAAACTAACCGGATGGATAAGCTATACGCTCTCCCGAACAGAGCGGCTGATTGGCACCATCAACAACGAAGATTGGTTTCCAACACGGTTTGACAAACCACATAACCTGACCACGGTGGCCATTTATGAGCTCAACAACCGGCTTTCCTTGTCCGGAAATTTCACCTACACAAGCGGAACACCGGCAACTTATCCCACCAATAGTTTTGTTTTCGGTGATGCTGTATATCCATATTACGCTTACAACGCCCGGAACAACAACCGGATTCCCGACTATCACCGGCTGGATCTTTCTGCTACTCTAAAATCCCGTGGAAAGCTTTTCGGCATTGGACAGGGTGAATGGGTACTGTCCGTGTACAACGTTTATAACAGAAGAAACCCGTTTTCTGTTTTTGTGCGTCAGAAAGAAGACAATGCGCTGAAAACCGAGGCGATCCGCTACTCGGTATTTGCCTCTGTACTTCCAGCCATTACTTACAATTTCAAGTTCTAATACCATGATCAAGAATAGAAAAAACACCTTTTCGGTTGCCTTGTATATTTTCATTGTCCTGTTTTCACTTACAGGTTGTGAAGACGTGATCAATATCAAAACAGAAAAAGGCCCCGAACTCCTGGTGGTAGACGGCTGGATAAACAACCAGAGTCAGGTTCAGAAAATCAAGCTCAGCTATACAGGCGGGTACTTTGACAACCAAACCCCGAAACCAGCCCTGCAAGCTTCTGTAATCGTCACAGACAGTGAAGGAAAGGTGTTTGAATTTACCGACACCAGCCAGACGGGGACCTATCTATGGATACCTTCGGATGGAGAAGTTGCGGGTAAAGTCGGGAATGTATACACGCTCACCATCAAACTCAATGGCGAAGTTTACACCGCCACCAACGAGATAAAAAGAGTGCCCCCTATCGACTCACTGATTTATCGTCCTGAGTCCTTCCCCTTCAAACCTGAAAAAGGCCCACAGGAAGGATTTGTTGCTGAATTTTTTGCCCGCGACCCTAAAGGAGCGGGAGATTGTTACTGGATCAAATCGCTGAAAGACGGCAAGCCCTACAAACCGGAGCCCCGCTTTTTTTCTATAGCATACGATGCTGCTTTCAACGCGGGAGCGGCTACTGACGGATTGATTTTCATTCTACCTATCCGAACCTCAATTACTATACAGGAGTTATTTTCTGCACAAGACAGCGTAGGTGTCGAGCTGCATAGCATCACCCAGGAAACTTTTAATTTTCTGCAGCTCGCCAGGCAGGAATCAACCAACGGCGGTTTGCTGGCAGTCCCTTCGGTCAACCTGCCTACGAATATAAAAAATACCAATCCCGCAGGAAAAGCTGCGGTAGGCTTTTTCGGCACCTCGGCGATCAGCCGGGCAGAAACCAGGATAGACCCTGCACTGGCTCGTCCTAAACAGAATTAAAATGAAAGACAAACACTGAATGCATATAGTTTCCCTTCCATAAACCGAAAGTATTGGAAGGGAGACTACCGCTTGCCTAAAGCCGGTACATCAGCTGCATCTTGAATTCACTTTTCTTGCTTCCTTTTATTTCATCCAGACCTGAACCTACCGTTTGCTGGTCGAAGTAACGGCTCCTGGCCCATCGAAGCCAAAGTCTTATGTCAGGTTTTATTTTTATACTGCTCATCAGGTAATACCTTACCCCTTTACCTTGAAAAGAAGGCAGAGAGAAAGCATAAAGCACATCCTTTTCGTAAATGTACTGCCTGCTGTCAAAGCTATCGGTATGAAAATACGCAAGCCTGCCATTTACCTCCACCTTACCGGCACGATAAGTACCATCCTGCATGGCCGCAAAACCCAGGGATCTTACTGTACTTCCTGCATAATAATCTGTAGCCTGAAACCGTGTTCTGACGCTGAATCTGACGGGGTGCTTATGTTCAAAGCTCAGCTGGCATGTCCTCTTCCGTGTTGAAACAACGGACAGTACCGTGAGGCTTTTATCGGTGCTGTTCTTTTCCTTTTCCTCCGACGCGAAGAGGATCTGAAAACGCGTGTTTCGCTTTGGTGCCCACCTCACATAACCCAAATATCCGCTCCCCGCCGAAGGCGCATTCACCTGGTACTTAAGCCAGGGGAAATAAAAAGCGTCATAATAGGCGCCGATGTTCCATTTCCTGCCCGGAGAAAATTTGATACCCCAATAGCTTCCTGTTTCATTGATGGGCCTCGAGGCCTCTGCAAAGGAATTTCCATAAAATGAATGAAACCCCGGATCATATTTCCTGAGCAAAAAGCTGACATCCCATGCTTTGGTCAGGGCTGCGATCCCGCTAAGAACAAAACCAGTTCCTCCGCTCTCAGAACGCGCTACTTCCCCTGAACCATGGAATATCTTCCATCTCCAGTCACCATGCACGCCCACAACCAGGTTATTCTTTCCCGCAAACTCATACAAATTATAGGGATAAGGTTTCTTCAAGACAGGTATGGAGTAATGTGTATGAAGCATTGTCAATCCGAAACGCGACTTCTCTGAATCATTCCTGTACATCAGGTGTATGCCCAGATTACGCTCTACAGCATTCCCCTGACGTCCGCGCTCGGTCGCTGTCCTGTGTAATCCAGCCACCCCATAAGATGTTGCTGACAGGTCACCTTCTCCTTCTGTAGTGGCGTCTCTTCTCGCATAGGAAACCAGGCCCGTCGCATAAACACGCTTCCCAATGGAGATCGTCGCCCCAATACCTCTGAAATAACCTGCTTCCACCGCCGAAGAATAAGGCCTTAAACCCAGCGTGCTCCTGTAGGTACTACTTATAACCTCCGCTCCTTTCCCAAAAGAAAAGCCTGCTCCCATGACAAGGCTCTGACCTACCTGTATCTGATAATCGCCAATAATAAGGTTTTTCAACCTGCCGCGGTTCTGAATCTGCGCATGACCTGATGTAAAATCGGCTCCAAAAATCTGCCTGCCGGGATTCCATTGCCATTGCTCACCACTGTCTTTTTCTACTGTAAATCCAAAACTGAAAGCACCAGATCTGGCATATCGGAATCTACCATACCAGTTCCAGGGTTTACCGACATACCGGACCGAAGACCGGCCTGCCGAGTCGATGGGCTCATACCCTTTCTGCTGCTCCAGGAGTCTGCCCGCACGCCATATAAAATAGTTATGACCAGGGTTCTTTAATTTAATTGCACCGGTTGTTCGAAGGGAAATAAATGGAAGCAACTTCCGGATGTCCGACATCTCCAGCTCAGGTACAGCCTGTAACTCGTAAAGGGATAAAAGCGGCCCCAGTTCAGCCCGATACTTAAAAAAGGCCTGCAGTTGCCGGAGACTCAAGAAAGTAAAAACGGCTAGCTCGTCCATGTTTGCCGCATTTATATCCAAAGGATTGGTCAGTAGCTGAAGCCAGGCCTCGTACCTGTCCGAGGGATCACCCTCGTCACTTACCAGGAAAGTATGATGAAAAAAATCTTCGGCATCTGCCTCCGCTTGGGCCAACGCCTTCTCCGAAAAAACAATAAAAGTCAGACAAAGAAATGCATGTGAAAGCACTCCTTTTGAGGGAGAAATAAACATCTGTGTGTGTATGTAAAGTGTGTGAGATAAACTATCTATATAAAATTACAGATAATTTTCAAAATATGCAAATAATTCACAAAAAAATCAGACTGCCTTCAAGCTCAGATCCAGACTTTTTATCTGATGCGTGAGGGCGCCACTTGATATACTGCTGACACCGGTTTCGGCGATAGCCCTGATTGTCTTCTCGGTTATATTTCCAGAAGCCTCCGTCTCAAATCTCCCGTCTACTATTTTCACGGCCTTTCGTAAATCATCCAGGGGAAAGTTATCAAGCATGATTACATCAATTCCCCCCACGCGCAACACCTCCTCTACTTCATCCAGATTGCGTGTTTCAATTTCAATTTTCAACCGTTTACCCGTTGTTTCGAGATATTTTCGCGTGTTTCGTATCGCAGCTTCAATCCCTCCGGCATAGTCTATATGGTTATCTTTCAGCATGATCATATCGTACAAACCCATACGATGGTTCACCGCGCCGCCGATGGCGGTAGCCAGCTTTTCAAATACCCTGAAGTTTGGGGTAGTTTTTCTGGTATCCAAGAGCTTCACGGGTAATTCACCAATCAGGTCTACCATTTTTCGCGTATAGGTAGCTATACCACTCATCCTCTGCAGTGTATTGAGCATGAGTCGCTCAGCCATCAGAATAGACCGCGCATTTCCATTAACTGTAAGTACAATATCACCAACATGGATTCTTGCGCCGTCGTTCAGCAGCATATTTACTGAAAGTTCAGGATCTACTTCCCTGAATATAATAACGGCCAATTCAGAGCCCGCCAAAACCCCATCCTGCTTTACCAGCAGCCGGGCAGATCTCTCTGCGTCCGGCGGGATACATGCAAGGGAAGAGTGATCGCCTTCTCCAATATCTTCAGCGATAGCAAGTCTGATTAAATCGTAAATGCTATGTGGGTTGGTTTCCATAATTCAATCGATAAGTTAACAATGAGTCGCAGGAGCAGAATGTGGTTAGCCTGCATAACGATCTTTAAGATCGTTGACAGGTTTTTCAATAAAATGCCATGAAAGTGCCGCAACCAGAGTAGTGAGCGCAAAATAGTACAGCAGTTCAAACACCTGATTTCCGCTTAAAGAAGGTATGTACGAATAAATCTTCCTCAATATTCTGAAAGTCGGATGGTTACTGGTGGTGTGAAAATGATTGTAAATAAAATTGTGATAGACATACAAGCCATAGCTTATTTTACCGAAATAGAGGCTCACAGGATGCTCCAAAAACCACTTCGCAGGACCTTTAAATCCTAATACTGCTTTACCAATCAGGAAAAAACAAAACAAAGAACTGACAAACCTGTCCACAACCACGTTGGCGACGTTGTATTTATCAGCAGAGGTTTTTGACCAGTAAAGAACCAATATCCACGCAAGAAGTCCCAGCACGACAAGGTAGGTCTTGCTGAAAATCCGGCTGAATAGCGCCGGTCGTTTCAATTGCATCCAGGCCATCAGCCCACCTAAACCGAATGAATCGAGACAGGCAGGCATGGTGACATAAGGAACCACCCAGTCGTAACCGGCAAAGAAAAAATAAGCTCTCAACAGCACGCTGAAGATGATTATTCCCGTCAAAAAATGAACGAGCCTGTGCCTGGGAATGAAGAAAATAACAAAAGGGAAAAAGATATAAAACTGTTCCTCCACAGCAAGCGACCAAAAATGGTCTATCACTCCCATCCAATGCTCATGAACAGCTATATAAATATTGGTAGCATACAGTACACACCAGATCAGCGTATCCCTTACCGGTGGGACGTCAAGTAACCACAAACCAAGTATGGAAAGGTAATAAACGGGAAAAATGCGCAATGTTCTTCTTATGAAGAATTTCCTGAGATACTCTTTCATACCTCCCGGCTTGTCCTTGTACTTTTCGCTGCTGTTCATCAGGATCCTCGTAATGAGAAAACCACTCAATACAAAGAAAAGGGTAACGCCCAGCGGGCCGAAGGGAATCGTATTGTGTTCAGCCAGCCAATGATCGATCAGCACAAGCCCCACGGCTACGAAACGAAGGCCGTCAAGCTGAATGAGATAAGACTGTTTTGAAGGGGTTATCATTAATATCACCAATTTGTTTGGATTCTGCTACCACCGTTTCCACCGCGCACAACAACAGTATCCCGCCTCATATAAATATCGGTACTGTCGCCCTTCTGCAGCACAAGACCCAGGCGATAACTGCCGGGAGCCACTTCGTCGCTGTTCGCCGTAGCTATTTGCGCCAGAAAACCAGGGGCAAAGTATTGTTGTTTGAGAAAAAGTTGCTTTTTATTCCGGTTGCTTCTTCGGTAAGCAGGAAACACATAATACCTCTTGTCAGAACTTAGCAGGATATATACACCACTGTCCTGCAGGCGTTGGCTACTGTAGGTCTCATTAGCAACCTCCAGCCTTTCATTTGTATAAGATACACCCGTATAACGGGATATCTCTTCTGCTCCGAGTGCATTCCCGGCCTTCCCCGTCAGATCTGCAGACCTGATGAATGGAAGCCATTGGTAAAAAAACACCTCTGGTTTTTCAACCAGCCTGGCTGCGACTGAGGTGTCTTCCTGCGCCACGAGATCCTTTTTCGGATAGAGCTGATTGAAATAACTGGTAGTGAGAAACTTTCTCAAATTATAGGCATCCACCAGGTAGAAATGGTAAGCAAAAATATTGAGAAGAATGGTCAGAAGCGCCACTCCTGATACATAGGGAGATAAAAAGCTTCCTCTTATGGGTATCACCACAAAAAGATAAACTGTGGCGAGCAGCAGAAATGAATAGATTTTATAACGACTGGTGATCAGCGTGTCAATTCCGAAGCCTGCTCTGGAGTATACCACTATCGCGGCCGTCCCCAGAATAAACAAGATCACCCCAAGCGAAAACAGATCAGTAACCCTCGCGTACTCATGCTCCTGTTTCTTTTTGATTAGCCGGAAAACAATGGCCCAGATGATGGAGAGCGAGACAAGAAACAAGATCGCACCCAAAACCACACATATATCCCGTTTGTCACGGACAGGAAAAACTTCTGCGAAAGATCCGATGAACGCCATATACCCCTGCAGAAACTCAAAAAATGATGCTTTGGACTGAGGATTATAGGTCGGCTGCTGGTACCCGGCGAAATAAAAGTAAAACACAACTGCGGAAGCCAGGATCCAGATAATAAACCGCTTCTGCTTTCCACGGAGGATAAGGAGGCCGGCTATGACGGGGAGGATAAGGAGGCCATTACCACTGGAGAAAGCTGCCAGCGCCGCGGCAGTCATGCCAAGTACAAAGTACACCCATCGCCCTCTCACTGACCAGTAAATAGATGCTACAGCAAGTGTTACCACACCAAAGTTCTGTACAGATGCCATCCCCCAGTACATATTCTCCCAGTGGGAAAGAGTAGGCCAGAGAAAAGCAAGGGGAATAATAGAAAACGCCGGCTTATTATTTTTCAACAGGATCAGGCTCCAAAGCAGGAGCAAGCCCATGAAAAGAAGGTTACCATACAACATCAGCCTTTTATAGTTAAGCTGACCAAAGAAAGAATAATCTGCCCAGGTCAGAAGCCTGGTCAGTAAAATGCGGTGTTCATTGTGCTGCCTGCTTAAAGCGTCCCATTTCTCTATCCATCCCTTCGCGTGGATAAAATCCACAAGAAATTGCTTGAGCGCGTGATCATCCCATTTGGGTATGTTGATGGCGTAATAATCCCAAACCCTGAAATAAACCGCGACCGGCAACACAACCACCATGATAGTAAGCGTAACCAGCGTCCGGCTATTCATCATTTCGCAAGAAGATCATTTACCACCATAGTAATATGGTCAG
>CAZAVR010000056.1:0-13954 GCA_964488435.1 uncultured Cytophagales bacterium
GCTTTATTCACCTTTTGGACATCCAGCAGGCCCTGGCTGATCATCTGTTGCTCTATAGCGGGAACATTCGTCTGCTGAGCACTTGCGACATTAAAATTCAGCGCGACAAAAACGTGAATTAGTAGTATAATGAAAGTCTTCATCCGGATTTCAATCACTTTTATTGATATTAAAACTTTTTGCTCGCCGGGAATTAGCCGAGACTGTCTGCAAGTACGCCCAATTCCGATAAAGGCGCAATAAAATGACCACGCAAAGCGATTGGTTTAAGCGGATTTTATAAGTTTGCATAATGAAACTGTATCCGGATAGTTCCGGACAGCTCTCTGAATCAATTTGCCAGCAACACAATCATTGCATCAGGAAGTAAATGGGTAGTACATACGGGAAGATATTTAAGATAGCCACTTTCGGAGAATCTCACGGAGTGGCGATTGGTGTTATCATTGAGGGATGTCCCGCGGGTGTGGTTTTCGACACCGCGTTTATTCAAACCGAACTTGACCGCCGTAAACCGGGCCAGTCAAGAATTACCACTCAGCGGCGCGAAGCCGATGAATTCGAAGTCCTCTCAGGTGTATTTGAAGGTAAAACAACCGGCACACCTATTGCCATCACGATCAGGAACCAGGATCAGCGCAGTAAGGACTACACCCATATTGCGACGCAGTTCAGACCCTCTCACGCCGACTTTACGTTCCATGAAAAATACGGTATACGTGATTACCGGGGAGGCGGCAGAAGCTCAGCCCGTGAAACAGCGGCGCGCGTAGCAGCGGGGGCAGTTGCCAAGCTTCTCCTCAAATCGGAAGGCATCACCATACAAGCTTACGTATCCCAGGTAGGGCCTCTCAAGCTAAACAAATCCTATCAGGAACTAGACCTGGATGAAGCGGAGAACAATGCCGTACGATGCCCTGATCCGGCACTTGCGCAGGTCATGTTCGACTTTATCGACGAAACCCGCAAAAAGGGAGACTCCGTTGGTGGTGTGGTCAATTGCGTCGCCAAAGGTGTACCTGCCGGACTTGGAGAGCCTGTTTTTGACAAGCTTCATGCTGAACTCGGAAAAGCCATGCTAAGTATCAATGCAGTAAAGGGTTTTGAATATGGAAGCGGTTTTGCAGGGGTAGAGCTATATGGGTCCCAACATAACGACCAGTTTTACAGGGAGGAAAGCGGAAAGGTACGTACAAAGACCAATTTATCCGGGGGCATTCAGGGTGGGATTTCTAACGGAGAAGATATCTACTTCAGGGTCGCTTTTAAACCGGTAGCTACCATTATGCAGGATCAGGAAAGTGTCAATGAAAACGGGGAAAAGGTAATTGTGTCCGGAAAAGGACGCCATGACCCCTGCGTAGTCCCAAGAGCCGTGCCTATTGTTGAGAGCATGGCAGCGCTTGTGTTGGCGGATCTCTATCTACGCAATAAAGTAAGCAGGTTGTAATAAAAAATAGTTATAATAAAAAAGCCCCGGAAAACCGGGGCTTTACTGTTTCATTTCACTTTCTCTACAATCGCTTTGAAAGCATCCGGGTGATTCATTGCCAAATCGGCAAGCACCTTTCTGTTGAGCTCAATGCCTGCTGAACTCAATTTGCCTATAAATGCAGAATAAGGAATTCCGTACTGACGTGTACCTGCGTTGATACGCTGGATCCAAAGCGCGCGAAAGCTGCGTTTCTTATGTTTACGTCCTGTGTAGGCATAGTTCAAACCACGTTCTACCGCGTTTTTAGCTACTGTCCACACATTCTTACGGCGGCCATAATAACCTTTGGCCATTTTTAAAATCTTCTTGCGTCTTGCACGTGACGCTACGTGATTCACTGAACGTGGCATAGTACTGCTTGTTTTTGATGACCGGTGCTCATACCCTCAGGTTTTAAAGACTTAAAACCGGGCATCGGGTTTAACAAAATAACCAATTAATTAAAAATACAGCCGGTTTAAACAGCCAGCAACGCCAGGATGCGGTTTTCATCCGAGGGGTTTACCAATCCGGTCTTCACCAAACCACGCTTGCGCTTGTTTGATTTCTTGGTCAGGATGTGGCTGTGGAAAGCGTGTTTGCGCTTGATCTTACCTGTACCTGTCAACGCAAAGCGCTTCTTGGCACCGGAATTTGTTTTAGTTTTAGGCATAATAGTAACAATTGTATTAGAAAGATTGAAACAGGACGCAAAGGTACGGATATTTGATTCTATATCAAAAATTTAGTGTAATTTAGCATATCAAAAGGCGATATTGGCGCCGGCACTAATACTTACCTCTGAATCATGAATATACCGAAGTCTGCCAGGAAACCACCGGGACGGCGTTTAATCAAGCGACTCTCCCTGCGAACCAAATGGATACTCTTAACTATTGTATCTGTTCTGCTGATATGCTACGGCCTGGTCATGATGGCGGCAGCTGTCAACCTTCATAACGACGGCAGTCCGACAGTACAATGGATGCTTCTGGGACTTTATGCACTGGCCATCATTTCCGCAGGAATACTCGGCTTCGGACAGGGCATCCGGTTCCGCATTCTCCTGGACATCAGAAGAGAAATCAACAGGGCAACCAGAAGACTGGAGAAGAAAATACCACCCAAGAAGTTAATCAAAAAAATCAAAAGCCCGGACAATACCAATTGACGGGCTTCAGTTACCTTTCTGTACGTGTACGGAAAATCGATTATTTCTTCGCCTCAAATCCGGCCTTAATCGCTTCAATATCAACGTTTCTTACCTCAGGCTTACGCAATAAATCCTTGATACGTGCCACACGGTTTTTCGCTGTTGATTTATTTCTCCGAGCCTTACGTTTTAATTCCGTTACTCCCATTTCTTTTTTGATCGTTTTTGTTAAAAGTGCCGCAAAGGTAAGGTTTTTTCTTTGCAATACAAGTGATATTATCTTTAACAAGGTTAACTTTGCGGTCACTTTTTAAATTACATTGCGAACGAAACGCGATATGACTATGATCTAAACGTCTGCGACGTTTCAACCAATTTTTCCCTGATGAGTAAACCTACACTTGCACGCGGCACCCGTGACTTTGGCCCAGAACAGATGGTGAAGCGCAACTTCATCTTCGATACCATACGCCGGACTTTTCAGCGATACGGCTTTCAGCCACTGGAGACGCCGGCCGTGGAAAACCTTTCCGTCCTCACGGGAAAATATGGTGAAGAGGGAGATCAGCTACTGTTTAAAATACTCAATTCGGGGAATTTTGCTTCGGAACTAAGCGCAGCTGACTGGCAGTCCGACGCTAAAGCGCTTACCTTCAAAATTGCTGAAAAAGGACTGAGATATGACCTGACGGTTCCGTTTGCCAGGTATGTAGCCATGAATCGCGGAGTACTTTCTTTTCCTTTCAAAAGATATCAGATCCAGCCGGTATGGCGTGCTGACAGACCACAGAAAGGACGATACAGAGAATTTTATCAGTGTGATGCTGACGTGGTAGGCACCAACTCACTGCTTTGTGAGGCTGAAATTGTGATGATGCTGCACGTCATCCTGCATGACCTTGGTATACATGACTTTACCGTTAAAATCAATAACAGGAAAATCCTCACAGCCATTGCTGAAGTGATAGGTGCACCCGGACGCGAGGCGGAACTATGCCTTGTAATTGACAAACTGGATAAAATCGGCAGAGAAAAGGTGATCGCCGAACTTCTTGAGCGAGGATTCAGCACCGAAAACGTCACAAGGCTTACCCCTGTCTTCGAATCGTTTGGTGATGCCCCTTCTGATGTGCTGGAGGCGCTGAAAAACTGGCTCGCCTCTTCACCTACAGGATTAAATGGCGTAGAGGAGCTCGAAAAGATACTTGAAATGACCATTAAAATGGGATTGGAATCACCTCAGATTGAAATCGATCCTACCCTGGCCAGAGGATTGTCCTACTATACCGGTTCTATTTTTGAAGTGAAGGCCGGAAAAGTCAAAATCGGAAGCATCAGTGGTGGCGGCCGCTATGATAATCTCACAGACCTTTTTGGCGTACCCGGGCTCTCCGGTGTAGGAATATCCCTAGGTGTGGATCGTATTTATGATGTCATGGAAGAGCTGGCACTTTTTCCGGAAAACAAAGCTACCAGTACCCGGATAATGATTGCCCCGATGGATGAGGAAGGTTTTGGGTACGGATTATCTCTCCTCAACCTTCTCAGAAAACAGGATATCAATGCAGAAATGTATCCCGAGCCAACCTCCAAACTAAAAAAACAATTGGATTACGCGGATAAAAAGAGGATTCCTTTTGTTGTGCTTATAGGATCGGAAGAAAGAGAAACGGGAAAGCTTACTGTCAAAAACATGCATTCAGGTTTACAGGAAAAACTCACACCTGAGGAAATCGTCTCACATTCAGGCCTTAAATGTGATGTACGGTAAGTAATCCCTTGAAATACTGTCTAAACATTGTTTTTTTTACCGCTAAAAGTTTTTATTGATTACAGAATTTTATGTCAGACCTGATTAGAATAGCTATACAAAAGTCCGGGCGTTTAAGCGAAGATTCTCTTAAACTGATCAAAGAATGCGGAATAAGATTTGATAATGGAGCCGGTAAACTGAAAACGTCCGCAACTAACTTCCCCGCCGAAATTCTCTTTCTGAGAGATGATGACATTCCGGGTTACGTGGAAGACGGTGTGGCCCACCTCGGTATCATAGGAGAAAACGTAGCCTATGAGACCGGGAAAGATTTGAATACGGTTCACAAGCTGGGCTTTTCAAAATGCAGGCTGTCCATAGGTGTGCCCAGAGAAGTGGCTTATCACAGCGTCGCCGACCTGGAAGGAAAGAGTATTGCAACCTCCTACCCTAATCTGCTCGGCCATTTCCTGAAGGAAAACAATGTCTCCGCTCAGCTTCATGAAATAAGCGGATCGGTTGAGATTGCCCCAAGTATCGGGCTGGCTGATGCTGTATGTGATATTGTCAGCTCCGGAAGCACCTTGCTGAGCAATGGACTGAAGGAGGTAGAGGTTATCTTCCGCTCCGAAGCCGTATTGGTAGCCAACCGAAACCTTACCCCCGCACAGCAGAACATACTGGATCAGCTTTTATTCAGAATCAAATCGGTTCAGACTGCCAAAAACCACAAATATATACTGCTCAACTGCCCGAACGATGCCATCGAAGAGATTACCAGGTATCTGCCCGGCATGAAATCACCCACCATCACTCCACTTGCGGCCTCGGGTTGGAGTTCATTGCATTCTGTACTCAATGAAAACGATTTTTGGGAAAACATAGAAAAAATAAGACAAGCCGGTGCACAGGGTATACTGGTCATACCTATAGAAAAAATGATACTCTAGTCCGCAAAAGTAATCGCATGAATATTATATCTTACCCTGATCGCGCCGACTGGCCGTCCCTGCTCGCACGACCGGTGCTGAAAGCAGATGATCTTGAGCAGAAAGTACTTCCATTACTTCAGCTGGTCAGGGAAAACGGCGACGAGGCAATCAGAACGCTTGCACTACAATTCGATAAAACCGAAATCTACGAGCTGGCTTTCCCCAAAAATGCTTTTGAAGAGGCTGAAAACCAGATCAGCCCCACACTCAAAGCCGCGATTAAAACTGCTTATCGCAATATTCTGAAATTCCACGAGGCACAGCATCAGCCTGTCGAAAAAATAGAGACTATGCCCGGCGTCACCTGCTGGAGACGCAGTGTCCCTATCGAACGGGTGGGCATTTATATTCCCGGAGGCACAGCCCCTTTGTTCAGCACGGTATTGATGTTGGGTATACCCGCCAAGCTGGCCGGTTGCAAAGATATTATACTCTGCACGCCTTCAGATCATCCTGCTATCCTGTATGCCGCCAAACTGGTGGGTATTACACAGGCATTCAGGATTGGAGGCGCACAAGCCATCGCAGCTATGGCCTATGGCACAGCCTCAGTACCTAAAGTTTTTAAGATTTTTGGCCCGGGAAACCAATATGTAACTACTGCCAAAATGCTGGTCAGCAAAGAGGGGGTCGCCATAGACATGCCGGCGGGCCCTTCAGAAGTAGCAGTATATGCTGATGAAACAGCGGAGCCCGCTTTCATTGCTTCTGATTTGCTTTCACAGGCCGAGCATGGGGCAGACAGCCAGGTGCTTCTCGTCTCGGAAGATGCAGGACTCATCGAGCGGGTTAATTCAGCGCTCTATGATCAGCTTGAAACGCTTCCCAGACGTGAACTCGCGCGGAAGGCCATTGCAAATAGCAAAGCTATACTTGTAAATAGCGCTGAAGACGCGCTGGACCTGATCAACGATTATGCCCCTGAACACCTTATCCTGAGTGTCGAAAATGCAGAAGCTGTTTCAGAAAAAGTGGTAAATGCCGGCTCTGTTTTTTTGGGTAACTATACACCTGAATCATGTGGGGACTATGCCTCCGGAACGAACCATACATTGCCCACAAACGGGTTTGCCCGTGCCTATAGCGGTGTTTCTCTCGATAGTTTCGTAAAAAAAATAACCGTCCAGCATATCACAGAAGCCGGTCTCCGAAACTTGGGTCCTGTGGTCCAGACGATGGCCGAAGCTGAATCGCTCGAGGCCCACAAAAACGCGGTAAGTATAAGGCTTGCTGCCTTGTCATCATCTAAAAAAACCAAGCATACGCTTTAAAACCATCTTGAAATGAGCCGCTCTTTTAATTTAAGTTCGTTGATCCGTCCGCATATCCTCACCCTGAAACCCTATTCATCGGCAAGAGATGAATATTCGGGCAAGGAGGGGGTTTTCCTCGACGCCAATGAAAATCCTATCGGTTCAGTCATAGAAGGCCGCTACAACCGATACCCGGATCCCTACCAGACTGAGGTAAAGAAAAAGATAGCATCGCACACGAAATTATCTGTACAGCAAATCTTTTTGGGAAATGGCAGTGACGAGCCCATTGACCTTTTAATCAGGGCTTTATGTACACCCGGCCGGGACAGCATCCTGATCATGCCTCCTACCTACGGTATGTATGAAGTGAGTGCAGACATCAATGCTGTGGAAATCATCAAAGTACCGCTCACTACTCATTTTCAGATCGATCTGCCCCATGTATTTGAAGCCATAAAAGAAGACACCAAGATCATCTGGATCTGCTCGCCGAACAACCCGACAGGGAATCTCGTCAGCGAAGACAGTATACATCAATTATTGCAGCAATTCTCAGGTCTGGTCGTCGTCGATGAAGCCTATATAGATTTTGCTGATTCAGAATCATGGACCACCAGGCTTGATACTTATCCCAATCTTGTCGTGCTACAAACCTTCTCCAAGTCCTGGGGACTGGCAGCACTTCGGTCGGGTATGGCTTTTGCCTCTCCTGAATTAATCGGCTTACTCAATAAAATTAAACCTCCGTATAATATCAGCGCGCCGACTCAGGAACTGCTCCTGCAGGCACTGGATCAGATCTCGGTAAAGCAAAAGTTCGTCAAAGAAATTCTGTCGGAAAAGGAAACCTTACATACGATGTTGGCCGATCTGTCGTTTGTAGAAATGATACATCCTTCCGACGCCAACTTTCTGCTCGTTAAATTCGAAAACTCAAGGGCTGTCATGGATTACCTCATTCGAAGCAAAATTATCGTCAGAGACCGGTCCAACGTTAAACTTTGCGAAAATTGTCTTAGAATTACAGTGGGAACCGAAAACGAAAACAAAATCCTGATTGAAACACTGAAAAAAATACAGTATAATCCCGAGCTGTTGAATTAAATGTTGTCCACTTCATATTATAAACATTGATTGAAAAAACTATGAAAAGAATTTCACTTACAATACTCACACTTTTCCTTATTCAAAGCGCGTATGCTCAGTATGACAACTGGGCGGCCGGTTTCAAGCTCGGCGAGCCTACCGGCGTCAATATCCGCAAATACTTCAATAACGTAAATGCCCTCGACCTGACTGTCGGTACTTACGGAGGAATTCTGGGCAATGAGCGCAAATACCGGAGTGGCAAGTATGAAAATGTAGGATTATCTGTCCAGTTGCACTATTTGTGGCATACACCCTTATTCGGATCGGAAACATTTCATATATACTATGGTCTTGGCGGACAGGTGAATAGCAGAAAGTACTATCCGGACAGTAAAAAGAATGCGACACCAGCATCTGCGCAGTACGAAAAAACAGTTTCGATCGGGGGAAGTCTCCTGGGTGGGTTTGAGTATTTTCTGCGCGACAACCGTGTATCTGTATTTCTCGAAGGAGGTGGATATGTCGAACTGATTCCGGGTATTTTTCATCTGGCACCCAATCTTTCCGGGGGAGTCAGGTTAAATCTCTAGACATCAATAATCAGCATTCGTATAAAAAGAGTAGACTGTAAAGCCTGCTCTTTTTTTTGCTTAAATGCAGGAGATCTGTTTACTTACTACCCCAATCTCAAATAACAATAAAGGTGTTTAAAATATACAGTTCTTCTGCGGGTTCGGGAAAAACATTTACCCTGACCAAAGAATATCTGAAGCTGGCTTTGCATTCCGAAGACGAAAGCTACTTCAAGCATATTCTCGCGGTTACCTTTACCAACGCGGCAGCCAATGAGATGAAGGAGCGGATTATCAGTGCGCTCAGAATATTTTCATCAAATGCAAACGCAGGGCATCCCATGTTTGGCATGATCATACATGAATTGATCCCTGATACAGCCACGGATGCGGAGCTGTACAATGTTGCTGCTGATCTGATAGAAGCCCGGTCCCGCAAGGTACTGGATAAGATATTGCATCAATACGCCGATTTTTCGGTGATGACCATTGATAAATTCACCAATCGTCTGGTCAGTAGCTTTAGTGACGAACTTCAGCTTCCCTTTGGCTTTGAAACTGTTTTGGAACGTGACCTGCTGGATGCAGCCATAGACCGCGTGCTGTCAAGGGTCGGATTAGACGGAGAAGAAGCACTTACCGATATTATAGAAAAGTACTATCTCGACAAAGCCCGGGAAGGAAAGAGCTGGAAATCTCTCCCGGCAGAACTTCGCAAAACCTCATCGGAACTATTGAATGAAAGCGGACGATCTTTCCTCCATCAAATGAAGGATTTCGCCATGTCCGACTGGGCAGGTATACAAAACCAACTGTTGCAGTTTATCAAAGGAAAGGAAGAGATCATCGCAAGTACAGCTGATGCAGCTGTCCAGCTCATGCGTGCCAACGACTTGACCGAATCGGACTTTTACCAGGGAAGAAACGGCATTTTCAAGTATTTCGATAACCGACGAACAGGGGTTAAACTTTTCGACGAACCCAACAGTCATTTATGGAAGACCATTTTGGAGGGAAAATGGTATGGCGGTAAAACCAGTGCTGCGACGATCTCCGCTATAGACAGTATCTCAGCGGATCTTGAACACTATTTTTATTTGATTGAAGAGACAAGGGCAGCATCTTCAGGGCAGGTCATTTTATACAAAAACATAGACAAGCACCTGCATAAGCTTTCTCTTCTCAACGAAATAGGGAGAGAATTCGAAATTCTTCTCCGACAGAATAACCAGGCGCATATCTCGGAGTTCAACAGGAAAATTACCGAGATTGTCACCAGTGAACCCGTCCCGTTTATATTCGAAAGACTTGGTGAACGGTATAACCATGTATTGATTGACGAATTCCAGGACACCTCCAAACTCCAGTTTGCCAACCTTCTTCCACTTATTGATAACGCCCTCGCTAAAGGGTATTTCAACCTGATCGTCGGGGATGCCAAACAGTCTGTCTACCGTTTCAGAGGAGGAGATATGGATTTGCTTGTTCATCTTTACCATAATCAACCCGAAAAGCTTTCCCGTCACCTCGGCGACGACTCCTTTACCGCAGAGCGAATACAGTCCCTGCTTTTTTCCAGGCAGACAGAACACCTGAAGATCAACCGGAGAAGCTACCGTGAAATTACTGAGTTTAACAACGATTTCTTTGAAAAAATAACATCCGCTCTATCAGAGGAATATCCGGGAATCAGCTCCGTTTTTGATAACCATTTTAAACAGGAAACACCGGAAGGCGCCAAAACCGGAGGTCATGTCGAGATTCAGTTTATCGCCGCAGAGACAAATGAGGACGCTCAGGCGGAAGAGGATCACCCTCTGGACGATAATGATCCCATGGCCGACAGGGTGGTAGCCCTCGTCAGCGAACTCCGGTCAAAAGGGTATGACTGGAGAGATATCGCAATCCTCTGCAGGAAGAACTCTGAGGCGGCACATCTGGCCAATGTATTGAAAAGCAGGAAGTGGCCGCTCATTTCCGAAGACGCCCTCCTGCTTGATTACGCCGGTTCTGTAAGGTTTGCAATAGCTTTCATGAAGGTCTTTAACCAGCCGGAAAACACTACAGACCGACTGGAATCCGCTTTGATCTTCCAAAGTCTTGTTCTTCGAAAATCTCCTGACGCTTCTGCACTCGCTGCTATTGGAAAGATGTGCAACGACACCGGCCTGGAAAGCTATATAATCTATTTTAATAACTGCGGTCTCCAACTAAACATCGGGGATTTCAAAAGTATGGGCCTCTACGAATTCAGTGAAAATGTGTTTGGGAAATTCGGCCTTTTCGGTCAGGGAGAAGACGAGTACATCTTCCGCTTTCTCGATGTTGCACTCTCCTACGGAAACAAGAAGAACAACCGTATGGATGCCTTTCTGGCCTATTGGGAGCTTCGAAAGGGCAGCCTTTCGATCTCCGTTTCTCCCAATACCAATGCCATCAGGATCACATCCATTCATAAATCGAAAGGGTTGGAATTCCCGGTAGTGATTCTACCATATACGCATTGGAAGTTTGCCCCACGTCCGGACCTTCCCGTATGGATGAGTCTTCCCGACCTGAAAGAGCTTAGCTTCGCCGGTACAGATGGCCTGAAAACGCTTACAGCAGCCCAACTCAATATGGTAAGTGACCTGGAAAAAACCGGGCTGTCTGCCAACTACCATGAAGAAAAAGAGCGCGTATTAACAGAAAACCTAAACCTCCTTTATGTGGCGCTGACAAGGCCCGTGCAGCGTCTCTATATACTGGCGAAGTCTGAAAACAACTGGAACAGGTCCGGGAAATCCGTCAACTACTGGCTACGGGACTATGTGCATACCCCTGACTCCGTCGATATGGAGGACAACTCCTCCTATGTGATCTCCCGGGGAAACGATACACCTGCTCATGCTGAGCGAAAAAACAGCACCATGCCACATCGCATAGAAAAGCTGCGGGGTATCAATAAAATCAGCGCGCTTCGGCTTCGCAGACTGGCAGACAGGATTTTTGATATCGAAAGTTTCGAAAAAAAAATGGATCCTATCCAGAAAACAAGATATGCCCTTTCTTTTTTGCACACCGCAGAAGACATACCCGGTATACTCAGGCTGCTTACCAATGAGGGTATAGCAAACGGACAGGATCTGATATACCTGGACGAATCACTTCGAAACATCACCACGCATCCGGATCTTAGTGTGTATTTTGACTCTGGCTCCACTATACTTCTCAACAGGGAGCTTTTGCTGCCGGGAGGCGAAATGGTTACCCCTCACCGCGTCGTGATCAACAAAGACGGCTCCTGCCGGGTGCTTTATTTTACCCGCGAGTCCGACAGAAAAGAATCCGAAAAAGATCTGAAAAGAGCATTGACAGCACTGTCCACAATGAAATATACCGGAGTAACAGGTATGATCGTTTCCATGGAAGACTGGACTGCCACTCCGGTAGGCCTCGAGCGGGAAACCAGAACACGGAAAGAATGAACATACTCCAGGAAAGAATGAAGAATCAGCTGCTGTCTCTTCCCGCGCAGAATGCTCCGGGTGAGGTAGTCAGCCATCTGGTGGCTTTACAGGCACAGGACTACAATGCTGCAAAATGGTCTGTAGCACTCCGTGCCGGAGCAATCAGCGATACCCGGATAGAAGAAGCGATCGCACGTAAAGAAATCATTCGGACCTGGCCCATGCGTGGTACACTGCATTTCGTAGCAGCTGCCGATATCAGATGGATGCTCAGGCTGCTTACCCCAAGGATTTTATCCGGAAGCGCGGGAAGGCACCGGCAGTTAGGGCTGGAGCCATCTCACTTTTCCAAAAGCAGGAAAATACTCACCAAAGCCCTGGAAAATCAAAAAACTTTGCCGCGGAAAAAGATCATGGAGATCTTGAACGAAGCAGGTATATCCACAGACGGTCAGCGCGGAATTCATATCCTGGGGGTGTTAGCGATGGAGGGACTTATCTGCTTTGGCCTTCATGATGTAAACCAACCTACCTTTGCCCTCCTGGAAGACTGGATCCCCCTTTTTCCAACCCTGTCAGACGAGGAGGCGCTGGCCCTGCTCACGCTTCGCTATTTTCGTGGTCATGGCCCTGCCACATTGAAGGATTATGTTTGGTGGTCGGGTTTAAAAATCAGCGATGCCCGCAGAGGCATAGCTATGGTTTCCGGCGAACTTGAGAAGTTCAATGCAAACGAACAGGAATATTTTACCGCTTGTTCAGAACCTCTGCGCAGTTCAGCAACCGTATGTCTCCTTCCTGGTTTCGACGAATACCTGCTGGGCTATACAGACAGGAGCCTCGCGCTCGCACCCGAATTTGCCGGCAGAGTCACCCCGGGAAACAACGGGATATTCATGCCCGTGGTACTTGTAGATGGAAAGGTGGAAGGTACCTGGAAAAGAATCATCAAAAAAAACCATTTTGATGTCCAATTGTTTCCGTTCAATCCGCTGACCGCCTCCACAAAAGAAGAAATAGAAATGGCTGCACAACGATATGGGCATCATCTCGGCCTGGAACTCTCCTCTCTGTCTTTTATATGATGCCGGCCTTAGCAAATGCATTAAAAAACGTTAAATATCAAAGAAAAGAATGCTAATAGTGAGGCGCATTCCCTTACCTATCCTTCATTGCCCCTTTTCTTACTATATTTGCCAGGCTAAGGCATCAAGAATGATATTGTTCCGTTTAAAGAAATTAATACCTGCATTTTTTCTGCTACTCCCCCTCTGGTGTGGACTTCACCCCTCTTATGGGCAGCAAATGCCTGGTGGGTTTCAGCTCCCTCAGCCAGGGGCAACGCCTCCTCCGCCTCCGGGCGGCGCCGGCACAGGCAAAGTAATCGACGACAGTACCAAAAATATTTATGGCCCCACGACGACCCAGTATTTTTTTGAGAACGACATCCTCAACAATCGTGATTCTACCCGGCACTTTATAGATACGCTCCTGCTGAATTTTCACAGATGGACCTTTCTCGAAAAATCATGGGACAAGCTGGTTGATCTGGGTAACTTCGGGACCGCTGCACGCCCCCTGCTTTTCGAGCCTCGCGATGAAGTGGGCTTACGATTCGGCTTCCATTCTTACACGCCTTATGCATTGTCGGCAGACGATATACAGTACTTCGACACCAAGTCACCTCATACCGACATGTACTATGTGATGGGCGGACAGGGACGTAATCTACTCACTTTCCGTTTCACACAAAATGTAAATCCAAGACTCAATTTCGGCTTCTTTCTCCGGCGATTTAATTCTGAAAAACAATACGGTACGTATAACCGCAGAGGCCCGGAAGCCAACCTCGCTCAAAACTGGAACTTTCTCCTTCATTCAAGTTATTTTTCCAAGAACAAGAAATACCTGTTTTTGGCCCACCTCCGTAACACTACCCATGAGGTGAAAGAGCAGGGTGGAATTATTCCGGACACACTCGAAGGGGTGATCGATCGTTTTAATTACGAAGGCCCTGCAAGGCTCGACGACAACGCCACTTCCAGGGAAAGCAGAAATGCCATACACCTGTATCAGCAATACCGCCTGCTCAATGGCTTTCAGCTCTTTCACCGGTTTGATTTTAACCGCGTTAAAAATTACTACCGGGACAATAATCCGCTGACCGGACTATCGAACAGAATCTACCCCCGACCGGTTGGAGATACCACCCGGTT